>JBDTNG010000116.1:0-5563 GCA_039933895.1 Flavobacterium sp.
GGTGCCATTATCCCAAACGATCACATTTCCAGCTCCATAATTTCCTTCCGGGATAGTCCCTTCAAAATCTTTGTAACTATAAGGATGGTCTTCTACCATAATTGCCAGACGCTTTATTTCTGGGTCTAATGAAGGGCCTTTAGGCACTGCCCAACTTTTCAAAACACCATTCAGCTCTAAACGAAAATCATAGTGTAAATGAGAAGCTGCATGCTTTTGAATAGTAAAAATCAATTCCTTTTCAGATTTCTTCACTTTTTCTTTGGGTGCTGCCATACTATTGTTTTTAAATGCTACGAAATACTTTGAGTTTGATTCAAATTTAGGTTACTGCTGCAAAAATTAATTTACATAATTTGATTTAAATATTACAATATTGCCTTACTAAAAGTTAAAATCAAAATTATTCAGTCAAGTATAAATACCTAAAAACATGTTGATTATATAATTAATACGTAAAATTTTGTAAAGCAAAACCTTTACTGATTTGATAATTTTAGAGAACTAAAAATTAATTAACAAAATCTAGGTTATGAAAACAGAATCTGATCATTCGGATGTATCATCTGGAGAAAACAAAACCTTTTGGCTGGAGTCAGAAGCTTCCTTGCAGTTCGATGCTTTACAAAACGATATTCAAACTGAGGTATTGGTTATAGGTGCAGGGATTTCGGGTTTAACTACAGCTTATAATCTGCTTAAATCTGGAAAAAAAGTAATGGTAGTTGATGATGGTTTTATCGGAAGTGGCGAAAGCGGCCGAACTACTGCACACTTAACATGTGCTTTAGACGATCGTTACTACGAATTGGAAAATATTTTTGGTAAAGAAAAAACCATGTTAGCTGCTCAAAGTCATATGGAAGCCATAAAGTTTATAGAAAATATAGTGAAATTAGAAAATATTGAGTGTCAGTTTAGAACGGTTGATGGTTATTTATTTCTTAATCCTAATGACGCGAAGGAAAATCTCGAAAAAGAGTACAATGCTGTTAAGGAAGCTGGTATTATAGCAGATATGGTAACTACTATTCCTGGTATTGTACTACCAAACGACAAAAAAGCCATCCGTTTTTCTGGTCAGGGTCAATTTCACATCATGAAATACCTCAACGGGCTGGCAAAAGCAATTGTAAATCTAAATGGTAAAATATATACCAAAACTAAAGTGACTTATATTGATAAACATGGGGCAAACGCAAATGGTTTTCAAATTAAAGCAGACCATATAGTAGTGGCAACTAACACGCCTATAAACAATATTTTTACCATGCATACAAAGCAGGCAGCCTATCGTACCTATGTAATTGCTGGAAAAATGGTGAAAGGAAAATTGGACCACAACTTATGGTGGGATACCGGTAATCAGGAAACACAATGGAATACAGCGCCTTATCATTATGTACGTCTAGAGGAATGTGAAAACTATGATTTACTTATTGTCGGTGGTGAAGATCATAAAACCGGGCAAATAAAAAATGATGATTTAACGGAAGAAGGGAGATATAATAAGTTGGAACAATGGACAAGGCAACATTTTCCTGATTTAGGAGAGATTAAATACCGCTGGTCTGGACAAGTTTTAGAGCCTATTGATTCATTGGCCTTCATTGGAAAAAATCCCGGTGATGATAATATTTACATCATCACAGGTGATTCTGGTAACGGAATGACTCATGGTACATTAGGTGGTATTATCATAAATGATTTAATTAATAACAAGGAAAATAGATATACAGAACTTTATGATCCGTCACGTATCACCCTAAGTGCTGCTAGGTCTTTTGTTCAAGAAGCCGGTAATATGGCTGCACAATATCTTGACTGGTTTAGTGGTGGTGATGTAGACAAAATAGAAAGTATTCCTGCAAACGAAGGTGCAATTATTTCTTCAGGATTGAATAAGTATGCCATATATCGCGACGAAAATAATGCATTACATGCGTTTAGTGCTGTGTGTCCACATTTGGGATGTATTGTACATTGGAATCCCGATGAAAAATCATGGGATTGTCCTTGCCATGGTTCACGATTTACAAAAGAAGGTAAAGTAACTAATGGACCTGCTGTTGATGATTTAAAAAAATTATAATTCGAGTTTACTAAAAATACAAAGATTTTTTAAATCTGTTTATATAAAATTAATACTGAAAATTTTATATAAAGCCTCCTCTCTACTTTGATAATTTTAAATCAAACTAAAAAGATACTTATGAAAATAACAACAAAAACCGCATTGATAACTGGAGCTACTAGTGGTATTGGTTATGAGTTAGCAAAAATTTTTGCGAAAGAAGGATATAACCTGGTTATCGTAGCCAGAAACTTAGTTGAACTTCAAGCCAAAGCAGAAGAATTCTTAAAATACAATGTTGAAGTACTCCCTATTGCAAAAGACTTATTCGAAATTAATGCGCCTTTCGATTTATACAATGAAGTAAAAGCAAGAGGAATTAAAATAAACGTATTAGTCAATGATGCTGGTCAAGGCGTTTATGGAGCATTCGCTGAAACCGATATTCAACGCCAGCTTCAAATAATCCAACTCAATGTAAATGCACTTACAATACTTACCTATTTATTTTTGAAAGATATGATATCGCGTAATGAAGGTAAAATTTTGCAGCTCGGTTCCGTTGTTTCAGAAATTCCTGCGCCTTTGCAGTCCGTATATGGAGGAACTAAAGCATATGTTTTATCCTTCACAGAAGCATTACGAAGCGAGGTAAAAGATACCAATATAACCCTTACAGTACTACAACCGGGGGGAACCAATACGGATTTCTTCAACAAGGCAGGTGCACAAAACTCTAAAATTGTAGAAGACAAATCAAAATTAGCCAATCCTGCAGACGTTGCAAAAGATGGTTATGAAGCCCTCATGAATGGTGACGATAAAGTGGTTTCAGGCTTTACAAATAAAGTAAGAATTGCAATGGCAAACATAACGCCAGACACTATTTTGGCAGACAAAATGAAAAACCAGTCTGAAGAAATAAAAAAGTAAAACCTGTTACAGACAGATTAGAAGCTTAAAACCAAATTAAAATGAAAGCAATAATCCTACTCGCTACTCTTAAAACAAAAGGCCGTTCCAACACTGAAACACTCACCGAATTTTTGTGTGGATATCTGAAACAGTATAAAATCGATTATGAGGTTATCAAATTGATTGACTATAAAATTATACCGGGCACCTATATTCATATGGAGGAAAAAGATGATTTTCCAGAGATATACCAGAAAATTCTGGAAGCCAATATATTACTATTTGCAACTCCGCTATGGTGGAATAGTCATTCATCTGAATTACAGCGTATTATTGAACGTCTTGATGAAGTATACGATATCATACTGAAAGAAAAAGTTTCGCCACTCGAAGGCAAAATCGGTGGGGTCATTATTACAGGTGATTCAGATGGTGTAGAACATTTAAGCGCCAACATTTATAATTTTTTTAATAGTATGGGCATAGCAATTCCTCCCTATACTTCACTTGGTGTTCTCTGGGAAGGGCATGGGAAAAATATAAAAAAGACAAAAACACAGTTGTTGAAATACTATAAAAAAGAATATGCAAAAGATGCTGAATCTATGGCTGAGCAGTTAGCAGCGTTTGGTAACCCATGAGCATATTTAAAAATCATTTTTTTTAGAATTTCTGACACTTTAAAAACATCAATATGAAAACGTTTTTACGAAATAACGGATTAACAATAAGCTTTTTCGGACTGTTTTTAATTTCTCTCATAGGTCAGGTGTATTTTGGTTTAGAAGAATACAACAAAGAACTTATCGAAGAACATGCGAATGGAGTGACTTTGCTTACTTATTTATCTTCTGGTCATTTCCTCGAATCTACTTTTGAAAATTGGGAATCTGAATTTCTCCAGATGGCTCTTTTTGTTCTTATGACTATTTTTTTGCAACAGAAAGGCTCATCCGAATCCAAAGATTTTGACAAGGAAGAAAAAGTCGACCGCGAACCTTCTTCAAAGCGTAAAAACGCACCATGGCCTGTTAAAAAAGGTGGATTTATACTCACGCTTTACAAATATTCACTCACATTAGCTTTACTGTCCTTGTTTCTTATTTCTTTTATTCTTCATTTTTACGGAAGCCTGAAAGATGAAAATATGCTTCTTACTTTAAAAGATAAACCTTTGCAAAATGCACTAGAATACTTTTTTGATTCTCGTTTTTGGTTCGAATCATTTCAAAATTGGCAAAGCGAGTTTCTTTCAGTTTTTGCAATTGTAATCTTATCGATTTACCTGAGACAGAAAGGTTCACCACAATCAAAACCTGTAGATGCTCCACATATGGAGACCAGAGAATGAAAAATATAGTAGTGAAATCAAAATTTAAAAAATATTAAAAAAAACCAACAAACTATAGCATTAAAGTAAAAATATACAATATGAAAAAGACAAAAACAGCAACAGTAAAAAATCAAAAATTAAAAGATTTGGAAATTAACACATCTCACGCAGATGGAAAATTTATGACTACTAATCAAGGGGTAAAATTAAATGATGATAACAATTCTTTAAAAGCTGACGAGCGCGGTCCTTCCCTATTGGAAGATTTTATACTTCGTGAAAAAATTACCCATTTTGACCATGAACGTATTCCTGAAAGAATAGTTCATGCGCGTGGTTCAGCGGCACACGGTATTTTTAAAGTGAATCAATCAATTAGTCAATATACCAAAGCAGGTTTTTTACAACCTGATGTTGAAACACCCGTTTTTGTAAGATTTTCAACAGTTGCTGGTTTTCGTGGTTCTTCTGATTTAGCCAGAGATGTTCGTGGTTTTGCAGTTAAATTCTATACCCAAGAAGGAAATTTCGATTTGGTAGGTAATAATATGCCAATCTTTTTCATACAGGATGCTTCAAAATTTCCCGACTTGGTTCATGCTGTCAAACCGGAACCTCATAACGAAATGCCACAGGCTGCAAGTGCACACGATACTTTTTGGGATTTTATTTCTCTTATGCCGGAATCAATGCACATGATCATGTGGGCAATGTCAGACCGGGCTATTCCAAGGAGTTTAAGAATGATGGAAGGCTTTGGTGTTCATACTTTCCGTTTTATTAATGATCAGAATGAATCACATTTTGTAAAATTCCATTGGAAACCAAAACTTGGCATGCACGCTGTAGTGTGGGACGAAGCCTTAAAAATTTCAGGTAATGATCCTGATTTCCATCGTCGCGATTTATATGATGCTATTAATGAAGGTCATTTTCCCGAATGGGATTTGGGGGTTCAGATTATTTCCGAATCTGACGAACACAAATACGATTTCGATTTGTTAGATCCAACTAAGTTAATTCCGGAAGAACTTGTTCCTGTGACTATAATTGGAACCTTGACTTTAAATAAAAATCCGGATAATTTCTTTGCTGAAACGGAACAGGCTGCTTTTCACCCGGGTCATATCGTTCCTGGAATCGATTTTACCAATGACCCATTGTTACAGGGAAGGTTGTTTTCGTATACTGACACCCAATTATCAAGGTTAGGAAGTCCAAATTTTCATGAAATCCCAATC
>JBDTNG010000117.1:0-10258 GCA_039933895.1 Flavobacterium sp.
AAAGAAGCCATTTCAAAACTAGATGAATTGTTCTTAAAAAACAACATCCAGATTATGGTGGGCGGTTCAGGTTTATATGTCGACGCCGTTTTAAAAGGTTTCGATACTTTCCCAGACATTGATCCAGCCATTCGGGAAGAAGTAAGAACCGATTACGAGCAACATGGCATTGAATTTCTTCAAAATCAATTACAGAAATTAGATCCAGAATATTTTCAATCTATAACTTCTGAAAATCCGCAGACATTACAAAACCCACACCGAATGATGCGTTTTGTTGAAGTTTGTAAAAGCACTCAAAAACCGTATTCTTCGTTTTTAAACAAAGAAAAAAACAAACGAAACTTCACGCCTATTATTATTGGCTTGGAAGCCGAAAGAGAAATCATGTACAACAGAATCAATCAACGTGTTGATATCATGATGGAAATGGGATTGCTTGAGGAAGCCAAAACGCTATATCCAAATAAAGAATTAAACGCGTTACAAACTGTTGGTTATCGTGAACTTTTTAGTTTTTTGGATGGTGAAATTTCATTAGAATTTGCCATTGAAGAAATTAAAAAAAATACCCGCCGTTTTTCCAAACGACAAATAACTTGGTTTAAGCGTACTGAAAATACGGAATGGTTTGATTATAAAACTGAAGTTAATACGATTGTGAATCATATTAATACCTTATCAAATGAATTTCTTTAAAAAACTTTTTTCGCCCAAGATGCAACCTGAAGATTATTATGAAACAATAATCACAGATGAATTAATCAAAGTTGAACATCCTAAAAGAAAGACCGAACAAATATTATGGAAAGATATTGAAGAAATCAAATTAATAAATACTGATGCTGGACCATTTGCTCCAGATATTTGGCTTGCTTTACTTGGAGTAAATTCAGGATGTTTAATACCACATGGAAGCAAAGGATTTAACAAAGTTTATGATATTGTTTCAAAATACGAAAATTTTGATTTTGAAAATGTGACAAAATCAATGACATGTACAAATAATGAAGATTTCAAATTGTGGTCAAAAATTTAAAAAGATTATAGACAAAACTCGGTGTAAGTCGTTCTTCAGTCGGTGCAAGTAGACTTGTGGTCGGTGCAAAGGGTTTTGAAGTCGGTGCAAGTCATTTTCTAGCCGGTACAAACGAGTTTAAGGCCGGTGCAAAGCATTCTGTGGTCGGTGCAAAGGGTTTTGTGATCGGTGCAACAAATTACTAATCAAATTAAAAGAGCAGCAACAAGAGTTTTTCTAAAATAAAACACATAACAAACCACCATATTTCAATTACAATGGCAATAGCAACAAACTTCACATCAATATATTCTCATGAATGGGACATTAATTTTACCCAATGTGCTCCAAATGGATATTTAAAATATGTTGATTTGTGCAATTTACTCCAACTAACAGCAGCTGAACATTCAATATTAGGAGGATTAAGTTTTAATGACATGCAAGTACACCATCAGGCATGGGTTTTAAGCAGAATTCGTGTAGAAATCGACTCGTTACCCAAATGGCAGGATAAAGTCACTGTAAAAACCTGGATTGAAAGTTTAGAAGGCTCGCGTTCCATCCGTAATATTGAAATGTATTTGGATGGAAACAAAATTGCTTCTGCGACAACCTTCTGGGCCGTTTTTAATACCCAATTGCGCAAAGCTGAACCTTTGGCTTTGCCACACGATCATTTCGAAAAGTATCCGGAACACAAAGCAACAGCTGAAAGTTTTTCTCGAATCAATATTTTGCAGGAAACAGAGAAAATAGCTCAAAAAACGGTTGTTTTATCAGATTTGGATATTGTAAATCATGTCAATAACGTCAAATATCTAGAATGGTGTTTGGATACCTTACAACCGAAATTGATTTTAAAACAAGAATTAAAAAACTTCGAAATGAATTTTCTAAGAGAATTGAATTTAAATGATACCATTGAAATTGGCACAGCAACAAAAGACAAAGAAACCTATTTTTCAGTAGTGAAAGAAGGCAAAGTATGTTTTGCTTTGGTTATGAATTGGAAATAAAAAAAGCTCCGATTTATCAGAGCTTTTTTGTTTTATACTGCGGCATTTTTAATGACTAATCGGAATCCTTCTCCGTGAATGTTTAGGATTTCAACCCCTTCATCCGCTTTCAGATACTTACGTAGTTTGGCAATGTAAACGTCCATACTTCTTGAAGTAAAATAATTATCATCTCTCCAAATTTTAGTCAATGCTAATTCTCTCGGCATCAAATCATTTTCGTGAAGTGCTAACATTTTAAGCAATTCGTTTTCTTTTGGTGATAATTTTATAGGTTCATTTCCAGGGAAATTCAAGAAACGAAGTTTTGAATTTAAATCAAACTTCCCAATTTTGAATTCGAATTTCGCCACATCTGCTTTTGTTTCAGAAGCCTTACGCTGAATAATAGCTTTGATTTTCATCAACAAAACCTCAGAATCGAATGGTTTGTTCAGATAATCGTCTGCTCCTACTTTGTAGCCTTTAAGTACATCTTCTTTCATTGACTTTGCAGTAAGGAAAATGATCGGCACATCTTTGTTTTTCTCACGAATTTCTTTGGCTAATGTATATCCATCTTTATAGGGCATCATTACGTCAAGAATACACAAATCGTAGTTATCTTTCTTAAATTTTTCGAAACCTTCCATTCCATTTTTGGCTAAAATAACCTCAAAATCGTTCATTGAAAGGTAATCACGTAGTATTGAACCAAAGTTTGGATCATCTTCTACTAATAATATTTTTTTGTTTGTTTCCATAATTTAATAAATTAATGGTAGTTTGATTATAAATGTACTTCCTTTTCCTTTTTCGCTTTCAACCATCACTTCTCCGTGATGGTCGTCGACAATCCTTTTTACGTAAGCTAAACCTAATCCATGTCCTTTCACGTTATGAATATCACCGGTATGCTCTCGATAGAACTTGTCAAATATTTTTTTCTGAGATGCTTTACTTATGCCTAATCCCTGATCTTTAATCTTAATAATGATAAAATTTTTAATATTCTCTGATGTCACGTCGATGACGGGTTTATCTGGGGAATATTTTACTGCGTTTTCCAGTATGTTAACCAATACATTGGTAAAATGAACATCGTTTAATAATACTGTTGTCTTTGTTGCTTTTAAATTCACATTGATAGTTCCTTCACGGTCTTCCACAATTAAACTAACGTGTTCTATAGCTTCTTCCACAATATCATTCATATTGTGAGATTCTTTCTTGATATCCAACTCGCGTTTTTCTAATTTAGAAATTCGCAGTACATTTTCAACCTGAGCATGCATTCGTTTATTTTCTTCCTTAATCATTTGAAGATATCGGAATACTTTTTCTTTATCATCAATTATTTTAGGGTTTCTAATCGCATCTAAAGCCAAATTTATCGTGGCAATAGGTGTTTTAAATTCATGCGTCATATTATTAATGAAATCTGTTTTGATTTGCGAAATATGACGTTGCTTATTCAATTGATTCAAAGCGCTATAATAGGCTACAATGATAATCGCTGTAAATAAAAAAGCCAGCAGTGCAATACCAATTAAATCTGAAATCAGGAATAATTTTTTCTGCGGAAAACTCACCAACAATTGATATTTGCTTATACCATCATTGTCTGTAAAAACGGGAGTGTCATAAGTAAACTTTTTATCAAACTTAAATCTTTCCGATTTTACTTTTGTTGCTAAACCATTACTGTAAATTCCAAATTCAAAAGGCGTTTTGATACCGTAACCATTGAGTTCCGAAGCCAATAAATCGTACAATTCTTTGTTTGAAACACGCTGTGTAATCGATCTCGTTGCTGCAATGTCTTTAAAATAAATTTCATATTGAACTTTATCCAAAATTTCCATTCTTCCCGATTTTTCTACTTTTTCAGTAGGTTCAATTTGGTTGTGAATGCCAGTATTGTCTAATCGACTTTCATTATAGACTTCGGTAACACGCTTTGAAACGTAATTTTTAATTTTTGTTGAATCATTATTTTTATCAAAGAACGAAGATGAAACTGAATAATCTTCAGGAATTATGCTATTTGAATAAATAATGGTTTCGTTTGTAATGGCATTTTTTTCTACATAAAAGAACTTCAACAGCTCACTTTGCTGGGGAACTTTACCAATACTATCTTTAAGTTTGTTGAACCTACTTAAAAAAACATACGTTTCTTGCTCTTGAATTTTTTTGGCAACATTTCCCATGACTTGCTTCACTTGGTATTTGAACTGCTCGTCTTTATTTTTAAAAGATGCGTTTATCAAATAGCCCTGAACAACAATGATTCCTAGCAAGGAAAGGGTCATTAAGAAAATTACAAACCGAAATAAATTTTTATTCATTGCTACAAATTTAACATTTTAACATTTGAATCCTAAAAAGATTAACCAAATATTAACAAAATGGCGTTTTAATGTAGATTTTTTAATTTTTTAAGAGTTTTTTGAAATTGAATTTTAGTTTCCGCTAAGTTTTCATTTTCAATGACATAGTCGCTTTTTGAGATTTTCTGACTATCACTCCATTGATTTTTGATTCTATCTAAAACTTCCTGTCTGGAACAGTTGTCTCGTTGCATGACGCGGCTTATCCGTGTTTCTTCTGAAGCGGTAACCGTGATTATTTTGTCACAATATTTATAACTCCCACTTTCAAAAAGTATTGCAGCTTCCTTGATTACAAATGGAAAATCAGCATTTTTTTTAACCCAAACATCAAAATGTTTTTTCACCAAAGGATGTACAATCGAATTTAAAATTTTCAGCTTTTCAGGATTGTTAAAAACAATAGCTGACAATGATTTCGAATCGATTTGATTGTTTTTTATGAAATCTTTTCCAAAAACAGCACTGACTTCATCAATCGTTTCCGTCAATTGCATTATTTTTTTAGCTTCTGTATCGGCAATATATACAGGAATGCCTTCGGACTCAAAAAGTTTTGCAATGGTTGTTTTACCACTTCCTATTCCGCCGGTTAGTCCTATAATTTTTACCATTTTTAAACTTTAAAAAACAATTCAGGAAAAGCATCTTGTGGCTTTTTCTTTAGAATATTAATTTTGAAAAATGACTCTATAAAACCCAATCCATATCCAAAAAATTGTTTCCATACGGCAATTATAGAAAGATAACCTACATACACATTTTTATTTTGGAAAGAAGACACTAAAAATATCATCACCGTGTAAGCAAAATAAAGCTTTAAAATCCAATCAAAATTAAAAACCACTCCAATGACTCCAGCGATAAGAAAAATAACAAATAAAGCTGGTAAAAAGAAAGTAGGTTTTACGTATTCAGGATACCAATGGTTTAAAATAGGTCTTGCTTTTCCAAATTTATTAACTTGGATATAAAACTTCTCCCAATCGATTCTTCGTTTATGATATACAAATGCCTGAGGAATTAATTTGGTTTCAAAGCCCAATTTCCAAAGTCGGATACTTAAATCCGGATCTTCTCCTGGGTGAATATTAGAAAATCCTTTTGATGCTTCGAAAGCTTTTTTAGAGATTCCCATATTAAAACTTCTTGGCTGAAATTTTTCTATTTTTTCAGAAGCTCCTCTTATTCCACCAGTAGTAATGAAAGAAGTCATGCTAAAGTTAATTGCTTTTTGTACTGCCGAAAAACTAGACAACATGGCATCCGGACCTCCGTAACAATCAACATAACGATCGTTTAAACTTTTAGAAACTTCCGTCAGATAATTTTCTGGAATGATACAATCAGAATCCAAAATAATAAAATAATCCGCTTTAGACTGACTCATCCCAAAATTACGAGAGTCGCCAGGTCCGGAATTGTATTTTAAATAATAGGTAAGCGATAACTTACTTTTATATTTATCAACTATATGCTCACAAGGAATTGTGGAACCGTCTTCAACAATAATAATATCAAAAGAACCTTTATAAGTTTGCTTGGTTAAACTTTCTAAAAGTTCCTCAATTTCTTCAGGACGATTATAAACTGGAATAATAAACGAAAAATTCATTCATGAAAATTTTCACAAAGGTACATTTTTAACAAAAAAAAGCCACCTCAAGAGGTGACTTTTTTAGTATTTTTAAAAAATATTCTATTATTGTTTCACAATTTTTATAGTTTTAAGCAATCCATCAACATTTACCTTAACTAAATAAGTACCTGATGCCAAGGTTGACAAATCAACTTTTGATTGTGTAGCATTGATTGTTTTAGTCATTACTACCTGTCCTAATAAATTGTATACCGATACACTAGAAATTTCTTTAGTATAAGATAAGTTCAAAATATCTTTTACAGGATTAGGGTAAGCTGAGAAACCATTCATATCAAATGAAGCAGCACTTAATGATGGATCGTAAGCAGAAACTGCAAATTGTCCGAAACTATTATTACCATACTCCCAAACTCTATAATAAAGAACTTCTCCTGCCGTTCTTCCAGTAATTTGAATTAATGGATGATCATTTGGATCTGAACTACTTGAATCATCACAATCTAATAATGTTAAAGCACCACAAGTACCACTATAAACAGCACCAGCTGAATCAGTGATTCCTCCAACTACTCCATTATTTTCAAAAGTTAAAGATCCTGAAGCAGGAACTACAACAGAATACCAAACATCACCTCCAAGGTAAGAAGCGCATCCAGGAACAGTTTCACCAGCTGAAGCAGTTGCTCCAACATTAGTAGCTGTTAAAGGATATGCAGAAAAATCACCTCCAGGAGTTAATACAATTGCATTTCCACAATTATCATTTGCTGGTGGTGTAAGTAAAGTAGTAAATGATTGAGTTGACCAAGCACTAAATTGAGCTCCGCAATTATTTCTTACATGAAAATAATAAGTAGTGCTTGGTGTTAAAGAAGCTGCGCTATACATTAATGCCATAGTAGAAGTTCCTGAACCGGCAGGATCAGCAGCAGTACCATTTAAAACATATTCATAATTAACAGAACCTGGAACTGCGTTCCATGCAATATCTGCAGACACACTTGTAAGGTTAGAAGTCAATAAATTTGAAGGAGCAGAACAAGCTGGCGTTACTTCAACTCTAAGATCATCAAAGGCAATATACCAAGGATCTCCAGAAGGTTCGTTAACTCTTACTGCAAAATAGTAAACACCAGAAGTTGAAGGAACAAAAGTTCTTCTCATTTCAGCATAGGCTTGTGGAGAATAAGAAGTATTATCCCCAGGAACGGCATAACTTGCTCCTAGTGGAGTGGCTCCAACTGAAGATGCAGCATTGTTAGCAAACATATCCACTACCCACGAATCGCCATTATCTCCTTGCACATAAGCAGAAAAATCATAAGAGGTTCCTGCAACTAAATTAAAACCTTTAGTCCACATAAATTCATCAGTAGCAGACCATGAATTTCTTAAATAATTTGCTCCAGAACGTGGTAAGGTATAAGTTCCTGCAACTGCAGTAGCCCAACCACCATTTTCTTTAGTCCAACAACCAGGAAATGAAGTTGTACCAACAGAGCCTAAACTATCAAAGTTTTCTATCCATGGCAAAACCGATACGGCACCACAAGTTGTAAAACTTGATTCTGTACAAGTTCCTGTAGCATTTCCAATAGCATTATAAGGAATAACCGTTACATAATAAGTTGTGCTTGAATTTAAAATGCCCAAATCATGAGTTAGAACATTTCCAACATCGAAAGCGTTTAAAACATTTGTACCACCTGGAGTTGTACCTACATTTAATTTGTATCCAGTTGGTCCTCCTGCTGCAACTGGCCATGCAACAACAGTTGATGAAACATCAACAGCACCATTAATTGGCGATGATAATGCAGTACAAAAAGGAGGTAATGAAGCAGTATAAGTAGCTTCAACATCAATTGTAATTTCTATTCCATCTGAATATGCATCGTCATCATGAGATGTAATAGTCAGTGTGGTAAAACCGGTAATGTCAATATTATTAAAATCTGCATCACAACCTGTAATAGCTGGAGCGCCATCTATAGATAAATCGAATCCGAACCAGCTTGAAGCATCTGTAGAGCAAAATCCTGACGCTAAACTTCCTGCTGCATTGACAAGTTTCAAACTTGTAACTGGATTGGCGCCATAACAATTTACACTACTGGCGTTGATAGTTAATACTGTTGGGTCGCCATCCTGACCAGAAGCAGTAAAGGTCTGCGTACAGGTTGACTGGGCGTTAATTTGCCAACTGGCGACAAATAATAAGAATAGTAGAATAGTTTTTTTCATGGTTTGATTAAATAGTTTTTGGTTAAATTAAAAAATTGATACCAAAGTAAGTAAATCATTAATAAATTCGCAAATTTTTTAACAAAAAAACCTGCAAAATACATTTGCAGGTTTTTATATTAAACTAAAAGTGTTAAAATACTACTGTTTTACCACTTTCAATGTTTTTACTAGTCCATCAACAGTTACTTTTACTAAATAAGTACCTTGAGACAAATTAGACATGTCAACTTTAGATTGAGTAGCATTAACTGTTTTAGTCATTACTTCTTGACCTAATAGGTTATGTATAGATACATTTGAAATATTTTTAGTATAAGACAAGTTTAATACATCTTTCACCGGGTTTGGATAGGCTGCAAAACCTGCAATATCAAATGAAGCTGCAGTTAGAGAAGCATCATAAGCAGAAAGTGCAAATTGCCCATCTCCTCCTCCACTTAAAGTATAAGCCCAAACTCCAATATACAAAGTTTCACCAGGTGTTCTTCCTGCTAAGGCTACTTTTGAAAAATTACCATTTCCAGTATCGTCATCGCAACCTATTTCCGTTAAAGTACCACATGTTCCTGAGAATACACTAAGTACAGAGTCTGTCATTACTGTTCCCGGTGTTGTATCGGTTTCAATTGTTATATTTCCAGAAGCTGGTACTACTACACTATACCATACATCATCTTTTCTATTAGTTTGACAAGCATAAGTTAAGCCAGTCGCAGATGTTGCCGCAACGTTTGTACCTATAATATCCTGATCAGCAAAAACTCCACCAGCAGTTAAACCAATAGCTCCTGTACAATCATCGTTCGCAGGTGGAGTTATTGTCGTTAATGTAAATATATTAGTTCCTGTTGAAACATTATAATAATAATCATATGGCCCAGCACCACAACGTAAATACTCATACACTTTTACATAATAAGTAGTTGCCGCAGTTAATCCTGTTACAGGTGTAGTTGCAGCAGTACCATCATAAATGATTTGCTGTCCTGAACCCCCATAAACAGAATTTGCAACTAATGCTGCAGCATTTCCATTTACTGGATCAGTAAACACAGGAGAATCACTTAAATACACTACTCTTCTACCACCATTACCATTGGTCCAATTCAAAACTGCTGAAACCGCAGCTGGAACTCCGCTTAAAGCTGTCACTTGCGTAGAAGGATTAGCAGGAGGTGCAACAATTACAGAAGCTGTTTGTGCTGATAAACCTGAACCAGTACAAGTTACATTCAGTCTATAATATATTATTGTTCCTAAAAAAGCAGGTGGTGTATATGCAGCAGTCGTCGCTCCCGAACCTCCTACAGCATTTGACCATGCATCTCCAACCCCATTGTCGTCAGATTCT
This sequence comes from Flavobacterium sp., assembly GCA_039933895.1. GTDB lineage: Bacteria > Bacteroidota > Bacteroidia > Flavobacteriales > Flavobacteriaceae > Flavobacterium. The sequence continues at coordinate 9,611 of JBDTNG010000117.1, forward strand.
TGCCATTGAAACGTTAGTCCAGAAACTCCTGTTGAAAAACCTGTTGCAACTAAATTAGCCGGTACTATACCAGAACAAATATTTTGTATTGCCGGTGTAACAGTACCTGCAGTTGGTGTTCCCGAACATACAACAGGAGGAGTGAAAATTAATTTTTTTCCTGCTAAATTTGCCATAACGGCTGCATTAATAGCGTTATTAGCTGTCACCCCTGAAGCTGTTGAAGCTACGGCAGGAGTAACACTTAAAAAAGAAGTCATGTCATTAAGACCTACAGATCCACTAACTGAGTTTGCAGTAGTAAAAGGAGATCCAAATACAATTTCAACAATATTAGTTGTTTCATACAACCTAATAATTGAGGATACAGCAGCTCCTGCAGTAGAACCAGTACTTCCAACTTTTGTATTGTGAAAATTAACTGATAAAATTTGATTTGGTGCAGTTCCAGTTAGTGAATAAGTAATTGTACCCGTACTTAAATTATTGTCATCCCAAAAAGCAGTAATCAATGGTCTTTGAACAGCAGCATTCGCTAAACTATTTGTCCAGTGTGAACCCGTAATGGCTGCTCCAAATTTAATGAAACCATTTGTTGAAATACTAAAAGTAGTATAACCTACACCTCCCAAATTAAATGTAAATCCA
>JBDTNG010000118.1:0-5552 GCA_039933895.1 Flavobacterium sp.
CCAGTAATGGATCAGCTAGATGGACTAAGAGTCGTACTTACTTGGGGCAGCAACCCAGAAGATATTGATTCACACATTTCATATCCTGGCAACCATATTTGCTACTATCACAAAACTGGTGTGATGGCCAATCTTGATGTTGATGACACTGATAGTTTCGGGCCTGAAACCATCACTATTGAACGCAAACAACCAGGTCAAAAATACATTTATGCTGTACATGATTATACCGATAAAGATGTTCGTTCAGGAAACCGCCTTTCTAATGTGAGTGATGCTCGTGTTTTCATCTATATTGGAAATACACTTATCCGCTCATACAAAGTACCTAGGAATGAAACTGGAAATACTTGGGTAGTGTTTATGATTGATGAAAACGGTTCGTTTCAAGACATCAATAAATTTTATGACGCTAACGAATGGGAAGGCGTACGTTCAAAACTAGAAGTACTTAGAGGTAAAAACGATTTAACAGAAGTATCCGCTATCAGTCAGTCTGATATTTCAGAATCTAACGGCGTAAACAAAAGAGGAGAAGATGCGTATCATTCCAAGCAATTGGAACAATCAGTAACGTATTACCAAAGAGCTATAGAATTGAATCCGAATAACGGACAAGCTTACAGCAACTTAGGTTTGTCTTTCCAAAAATTAAACAGAGAAGCTGAAGCTATTTGGGCCAACAGAAAAGCGATTGACTTAGCCAACGGGCCTTCAGCGAATACCGTAAGAGCTAGCTCTTATTACAATGTGGCCAAAATTTATGAAAACAAAGGACAATGGCAAGATGCATTAGAAAATTTTAATAAAGCCTTAAGTTACAAGCAGAATCCAGCCTATACTGGTGGTATTTCCCGAATGAAACAAAAACTAGGTATATAATGAATACCAAAATCAGAATAGCCTTAACCATCTTTTTCCTTTGTCATTTTGCTTTGGTGAATGCTCAGGTAAAAGTTGCCAAAATTGACCGTTCCCTTTGGCCGTATGATTTAAATTCAGCCGATAATTTTGATTATGCATCTAAGATGGAAATTTTGGTGTACGCGAAGTGCTTTATGGAAATTGAAGGTCTGAACAATGTCGATGAAATCAAAGCAAAGTACAATATCAAATCGGCGAGCCTGACTTCATTTGACACCTGGAAAAAAAAACAAACCGATCTTGTTTTGCAGAACCTTCATGCCATAAAAAACAAAGCAACTCTTGATAAAACCATTGCAATTGATAAAAATTGCAATTGGCAGGATGTTTCAAAAGCTGTTGTAGAAATGGAAGCCAAAATGCCTGAAAATTTGAAATTGTGGTATGCAAACGCGGTTGATTTTAACCGTCAATATGCTAATGAATTGGCACGTTTGGCTTTTCTGTTTTCAAGAACCTCGAGTGAAGCCATGACTTTGTCTAATAACGAAATCACGGGCAATGAATATAAGGATAAGACATTTCTTTTAACGTTTGATGATGGCCCAACACCAGCCAACGGCGCAACGGATAAATTAGCCGTCACGCTTAAAAAATTAAACCTCAACGGTATCTTTTTTGCGCTGGGTGAATCACTGCAAAACAGAATAAACGCGTCATCTACAAGCAGTGTAAAGCAGCTTTATGAAGGCAATTTATTGGACTCTCACGGGCAAATTCACAAATCGCACCAATATTTGACAACTTGGAAAGAGTCGATTGATTATACTTTTAATGCCATTGAAAGCACCAAACCTTTTTTAAACAAAAGAAAATATTTCCGCCCGCCTTATGGCCAACGAACCGAAAAAGTATCGCAATACCTCAATTCAATTAATGCAACGGTGATGCTTTGGAACATAGATTCACAAGACTGGAATGCAAAGATATCGGCTCCAGAAGTGAACGACAGGGTGGTAACGCTGATGCTTTTGTGGCGCAAAGGAATCATTCTTTTTCACGACATACATCCAAAAGCCAATGAAGCTTTGCCAGCAATGGTAAAATCTTTAGCCAACTCAGGGGTTTCTTTTATGGATGCAAATAAGCTTTAATTTAATATGAATAAAGAAAATCATCACGAATTAACCTTATTAGGTGTTTTAATTATTCTGTCTATTGTATCAATTGTCATTGGATACAGTAATAGTTATACTTTGAGCTACAATTTATACATTGGAATAGTTTCTCTTTTGGTTAGTTTTTCTTTATTTTTTTGGGATAAAAGATATTACCGATATGCTTTTGCTTTATCGTTAATTTTTGCAGTCTTTGGACTTACTTATTTTTTCCCTTTTCAGGTTGGAATACAGTTTTTCTCCCTTAGAATACAATTTATTCCCACTGTTTTTCTTCTCTGTTTTTCCTATAAATATAGACACCAAATTCTTGATTTAATTCAAAATCACAATACAAAAACGGAAGTTGAAAAAGAGAATGAGATTCTTTCAAGAACAGAAAAATTCAAAGCTGATTTTCAAAATTTATCTGACATGGAAATTGAAAACAGACTGAAATACGATTTAACTTTCGAAGCAAGAAAAGCATTATTTGAAATTAAAACCGAAAGAAATATATAAATTAAAACGGCCCTAAAAGTGGTTTTCTATTTTAAAAGCAAGCGTGAATAATATAAGTTTTCATTAAAATCCTATAACACTGTACGTCAATTGCTGCGTTATCTTTACCATCGTGATTAAATCGTTTAATTCACATCTCATTAAAAATTATGGGTCATGAATATGAAAAGAATCTTCGGCGGCTTACTGACAATATTAGGAATCAGCGGACTTATTTATACAGCTACTGTATTTGCAGGCACTTCTGGTAGCGAAAAAGATGTTAAATCTTTAATAATCTATGGTGTTTTGGGTGCTGTGTTTTTTATTTCTGGCATTAGTTTAATCCGAACTACGAAAGATGAATCATAACTTCTTTGAAGAACCGAAAATAAAACAAATAAAAAAGGTTGTCGATCGACAACCTTTAATTTTATAAATCAAATCCTAAATTAACGCCCAACTTTGTGGCAATAATTTTAGCAATTTTGGTTCTGAGTTCTGGAATTTTAACACTCGAAGTAACTTCGCTGGTAAACGCATACATCAACAATGCTTTAGCTTCTTTTTTAGGAATTCCACGTTGTTGCATGTAGAACATCGCGCTTTCGTCTAACTGCCCAATTGTACAACCGTGAGAACATTTCACATCGTCTGCAAAAATCTCCAATTGTGGTTTGGCATTAATTGTCGCTTTGTCACTCAATAAAATGTTATTATTCTGTTGGAAAGCATCTGTTTTTTGGGCTTCTTTTTCCACAAAAATCTTTCCGTTGAAAACACCAACAGCACTTCCGTCCAAAATTGTTTTGTAATTCTGGTGACTTTCGCAATTAGGCGTCGCATGTTGCACTAAAGTGTAATGGTCAACGTGTTGCTTATCTCCAATAATAGTAACGCCTTTTAGCGTGCTGTCTATTCTTTCACCTTGGTGGTAAAAATTTAAGTTGTTTCTGGTAATGTTTCCACCAAAAGAAAAAGTATGCACAGACACACGGCTTTCTTGTTTTTGAGCGATATAAGTATTGTCAATCAAATTGGCCGTTTGCACGTCATTTTGAATCTTGTAATAATCAACAATAGCGCGTTTTTGAGCAAAAATCTCGGTTACCGAATTGGTTAATACCGGATTTTCATTCAAACTTTGGTGACGCTCGATAATTTGAACGTGAGCATTTTCACCTACGATAATCAAATTACGAGGTTGTACCATCAATGCTGCTTCGTTTCCTGTAGAGAAATAAATAATCTCGATTGGTTTTTCAACCACTTTGCTTTTTGGAACGTTGATATAAGCGCCTTCATTGGCGAATGCCGTATTTAAAGTCGTTAAACTTTCGTCTTTGCTGGCAATTTGATTGAAGAAAGTATCGATAATCATTTTGTATTTTGGTTTGTTCAATGCCGATGACATCAAGCAAACATCCAATCCGTCGTGTGTTGTTGAAGACAAAAACGAACTGAAAACCCCATCGATAAAGATAACTTTGTGGGTATCAACATCGTTCAGGAAGAATTTTTTTACTTCTTTAAATTCAATCGCATTTTCTTTCTTTGGAAATACGCTGAAATCGTTTTTAAGAACCGCATTAAGAGAAGTATATTTCCAGGATTCCTCTTTTTTGGTTGGGAAACCTTTATTTTCAAAGTTTTTTATAGCCGAAGTCCTAATGTCATGCAAATCGGCGTTTACATCTACACTTTCTTCAAAAGCCATAAAAGACGAGATCAATTTTTCTTTCAATTCCATTATGCTTCTTGTTCTTGTTTAATCCAATCGTATCCTTTTTCCTCTAATTCAAGAGCCAATTCTGCACCGCCTGATTTTACGATTTTTCCATCGTAAAGTACGTGCACAAAATCTGGAACGATATATTCTAACAAACGTTGGTAGTGCGTGATTACGATTACTGCGTTGTCTTTACTTTTTAATTTATTTACACCGTTGGCAACGATTCTCAAGGCATCAATATCTAGACCAGAATCGGTTTCATCCAGAATGGCTAATTTTGGATTTAACATCGCCATTTGGAAGATTTCGTTACGTTTCTTTTCACCACCAGAAAAACCTTCGTTTAATGAACGAGATAAAAATTTACGATCGATTTCTAACAACTCTGATTTTTCACGAATTAATTTCAGCATTTCGTTTGCTGGCATTTCTTCCTGACCATTTGCTTTACGTGTTTCGTTAATCGCCGTTTTCATGAAGTTTGTAACCGAAACTCCAGGAATCTCCACTGGATATTGAAACGAAAGAAAAACGCCTTTGTGTGCTCTTTCTTCTGGAGCCAATTCTGAAATATCTTGTCCTTCAAGGAAAATTTCCCCTTGTGTTACTTCGTAATTTTCGTTACCCGCAATAATCGAAGACAAAGTACTTTTCCCGGCACCGTTTGGTCCCATGATTGCGTGTACTTCACCTGCTTTTACTTCAAGGTTGATTCCTTTTAATATTTCTTTATCTTCAATTGAAGCGTGTAAATTCTTTATTGATAACATTATATTTTGTGATTATTTAAGTATATTATAGATTATTATTGTTTTCTTTTTTTTCTGACAAAATTTCTAAAAAGTAGTATACAATTTCAGAAATGATCCCTGTAAAAACAAAAAGCAAAATCCATATTAAAATTTTATTGTTTGTGTCATTTTTGTTCGATTTTGTCAAGTGAATGATATCAAAAATCTTAATCCCAATAGAAAGTAAAACCGATAAGATAATTATTACAAAAGCGCCTATAAATCCTTGAAAAAAGGCTATTGGTATCTCTTGATTCGAAGAATGGGGTTCAAAATTCTGAAGGTTTCCAAAGATGAAAGAAAACAAGAAAACGAAATAGGAGATGAAACCAATGATTGGTAGAAAATGTAAAATTCCTATAAGTATTTTTTGATTTTTAGTTAAATTCATAGTCTTATAAATTATTTATCCAACGGAACCTTCCAAAGAGATTTCTAAGAGTTTTTGTGCCTCCACAGCAAATTCCATGGGTAATTTATTCAAGACTTCTTTACTGAAACCGTTTA
>JBDTNG010000119.1:0-5354 GCA_039933895.1 Flavobacterium sp.
GTCCAAGATTGTTCCAATTTCGTTGTTGACGTGCATCAAACTCACCAAAGTTTTTCCTTCTTTCGAAAGTAAGTCTGTAAGATGTATAATGTCAATTTCACCAGAAGGCAAAATATTTACATAATCAACAGCAATATTGTATTGGTTTTGAAGTATTTGAACCGTATGTAAAACAGCATGATGCTCAATTTTACTGGTAATAATTCGAGTAATATTCAAATCTTTTATACAAGAATGAATGATAAAATTATTGGCCTCAGTAGCACAAGAAGTAAAAATAATTTCCTGAGCAGAACCATTAATATTCTTAGCAATGCTTTTACGGGAAAGCTCGATTAAATTTTTTGAATGACGCCCAATAGCGTGTGTAGACGATGGATTTCCATAATCTTCTGTCAAAACTCGGGTCATTTCTGCCACAACTTCAGGTCGAATTGCCGTTGTGGAAGCGTTATCTAGATATACTTTTTTCATTTGGATTCAAAGATACTAATTTTAAATTTTTGACATAGATTTGTATTTCATTATCATTAAATAATTATTAAATCATTTCTCTTGAAGAAAATTCTTTTGCTTTCGGATACACACAGTCACATAGACGATGTCATTTTAAAATATGTTGATTTGGCCGATGAAGTCTGGCATGCTGGAGATATTGGAAATCTAGAAGTTACCGATATAATAAAATCCAGAAAACCATTGCGAGGTGTTTATGGTAATATTGATGATGCAAAAGCCAGATTGGATTTTCCGTTGCACAATCGTTTTATGTGTGAAGAAGTAGATGTTTGGATTACTCACATTGGCGGATATCCGGGAAAATACAATCCAAATATTAGAACAGAATTACAAAACAATCCACCTAAAGTTTTTATTTGTGGGCATTCCCATATTTTAAAAGTACAGTTTGATAAAAAATTAAACCTGCTGCACATGAATCCAGGCGCAGCAGGTAAAAGTGGTTTTCATCAAGTAAGAACGATGCTCCGATTTGTCATTGATGGAGACAAAATAAAAGATTTAGAAATAATCGAATTAGGCAAAAAATAATTATATATCGACTTTGATATCAATTTTTGTTCCTTGTTCAGATTTTGAATGTATTCTCATATCTCCATTCATGTTTTTTACTCGAGCACGAATTTGAGTTATTCCAAAACCATTAGATTTACTGATGTTTTTGGTGTCAAATCCTTTACCATTATCTTCAATAGTTATATGTAATTTATTGCTTAATTCTTCTAAACTTAATTTTGATTTAGAAGCATTACTATGTTTCATTACATTGTTGAGTAATTCGGAAACAATGAAAAACATTTTGGTTTCAAATTCCGGATTAAAACGTCTGTCTTTTGGCAAAGCAGAGTGAAATTCAAATTTAATTAGCGAGTTTGAATTGTTTTCGCACAAATCTTTTAAGGCAAATTGCAATCCAAGTTTTACTAATAAAGGAGGAACCAATTCGTGCGATAAATCTCTTACTTTATCATGAGCGTCTTTTAGCAATAGTCTCGTTTTTTTCAAATCACCGATTTGTTCTTTGTTCAAATTACTTTCAAATGCTGATAAATGTAATCCAACAGAAGAAAGCAAAGCACTCACATGATCGTGTAAAACACCCGATATTTTATTTCTTTCTTGATCTTGGCCATCTAATGTGGCGCTAATAATTTTGTACTGTAATTTATTATCAATGTCTTTTAGTTTGTTCTTTTGTTTCAATACTAAATTTTGATAATAGAAATATGAAATCAAACCAGCTAGAATAAATAATGAAGCAAACAGTAATAATAACTTTTGGTTCCTATCCTGTTTTTCTTCTATTAATTTCTCTTTTTCTTTGTATTCACTTTCAATTTTATTGATGGTGTATTTTGTTTCAATTTCTTGCGTAGTCTGACTTAATCTGCCGTTTAATATTTGATCATAGATTTCTAAATATTCATTAGTATTATCTAAAGCCTTTTTATAATTTCCTGTTTTTTCGTATGCATACGAAATGTTTAAATATGCGTTGCCAAGTGCATTTGGATTATCACCATTAGGAAACATTTTTAAAATGTCAATATATTGTTGCTTGCCTTTTTCGTAGTTTTTTTCTACGGACATATAATAAACGCCTAAATTATTTTTTATACTAGCGATATCATTTTTATTACCAAGTTTTATGGCAATTGCATAAGCACTATCAATATGTTTTTTTGCTAATTCATACTGTTTTTTTGAAATATAATAATTGTAAAAATTAGCATGATTTTTTCGTTTTTCATCTAAATTGTTAGATTTTGAAGTGTAATAAGATACTCTGCGCAAGTAATATTCAGAACTATCAGATTGGGTTTCAGAATATATTTTAAATAATCCTTGACTGACTTTACATAGTAAGTCGTCATTGTTTAGCTTTAGTGCTATTTTTTCTGCTTTATGTAAGTATTTTTTTGCTTTGGTATATTCAAATACAATGCCATTTATGTTACCAATCCATCTGTAAATTAATGCTTGGCTCTCTAATAATTTATTTTTTTCGGCAATATCTCTTGCTTCATATAACGCTTTTAGTGCGTTTTCGTTGTCGTTGAGATTTTTATAAATTTCACATTTTTCAGCCATCATATTGCAATAAGCAGTATAATTTTTGTTTTTTAAATAGTAACTAGATTTTATCCTTGCATAATTAATTGCTTTTAGAGAATTATTTTTTTCTAAATAGTAACCAATAGAATCTGCTTTGATTTTCGAATTTTGAAAGCCAAAGCAGATTGAATTAGAAATCAAAAAAAAGATTACTAATATGTTAGAAAGTAATTTTTTAAAATTGAATGTCAATTTTCGGCTTTTTAATTATTGTACCAGTTTTTAGATATTGTTCAAAACATGTGCTAACTGTTTTGGTAGATATCGTAAGATCTTCAGCACATCTCATGAAAGTTGTTGAAGGAACAGTTTCACCTGGATTTAATTTTATAGCAACTGAATATGCCCCGGTAGATGGAGTAACTGCATAAAAGCAATTGTCTGGAATTTCAAAAGTAAGTTCAAAATTTGAAGCATCAGTTTGGTCATAGGAATAAGCGCCTAGCATGTCGTACATAATTTCTGTTTTTAGGGGTTAAATTTTTATTAAATGATGTTTAGTTGCAAAAAGTACCAGTCCTACAGAACTTTTAACTTTTAATTTTTTCATAAGGTTTTTTCGATGTGTTTCAACCGTATTTGGACTTATACTGAGTATTTCGCTAATGTCTTTTCCGCTTTTTTCTTGACAAATAAAATTCAGTATTTCTAATTCTCTCGTAGTAATATTTGAAATTACTTCTTCAGCATCAAATACTTGATTTTGGGTATTCTTCGTAAAAATATTAAAAATCTTATCTTTAATTGTTGATGAGAAATATTGTTCTCCTTCAGCGACAGTATTTATGGCCTCAATAATATTTTCACCAGCACATTGTTTAGTTAAATAGCCACTTGCGCCAAGTTTTATTACCTCTTTAATAAGTTTAGCATCATCATAACTGGATAAAATAATCACCTTGCAGGTAAATCCAACTTCATTGAACTCTCTTAATACTTGGATGCCATCTTTTTCAGGCATATTAATATCCATTACTAAAATATCAGCGCCATTTTTTGCTACTCTTTCCACAAGATTTTCTCCATTTAAAGAAAAACCAACAACTTCAAAGTTTGAGTTTATTTTTAGTACTGCTAGCATTCCATCTATAAGTACTTGATGGTCATCAGCTAAGTGTATTTTTATTTTATTTTCCATAAATTGTGTTAACTATTTCAAATATATGAGATTATAAATTTACGTGAAATACCTAAATTTAATGATTTTTTTCTAACTAAATTTAGTTAGAAAAATCATTAAATTCAGTTAGAAACAAAGAAAATTTTTAAAATAAAAAATCCGTCTCAATTTCTTGAAACGGATTTTTCTCGCACTAATAAACTAAGATGAAAGGTTTATCTCAATCGATCCACAGATTTTACGAGATCTTCGTCCTTTTTGATGGCCCTATTAGCCAAAACTAATAGTAAGATAGCTCCAATAGGAAGAAACATCCCAATACCCTTCTCAGAAACCGCAGTTTCTCCAGATAGATTTAGTGTACGATACACAAATAATCCTAGTAAAATTAAGTTCAATATTATATTCAATCGGTTTGTAACAAATTGATTTTGTCTTTTTTTAAAGGATAAGATACTTAACAATGACAAGGTTGTACTTAATCCAAAAAGAATAGTATAGAATGTATTGGCCATAAAATAAAAAGGCACACCATTTTCCAGTTTCCATAAATAGAACACAAATGGTAATACACCAGTAAGAATTAAGGCAATAGATAAATAAATACTTTGTATTCTCTGAATCATTGTAAGTAATATTATAGGACAAAAATATATTTTCTTTTCATAAAAAACTATTGTTTACTCGAATAAAATTTGTAATATTGCGGGAACAATCCGTAAGAACTTCATACTTCGGAACATAAGATTCAAAAAATCTCATTTACATTTTATTATTTTCAATAATTTAATCCAACATCAATTATATGTTTGATATTTCTGTTTTAAAAGAAATGAAGCTCACTGAGCTACAAGAAATTGCTAAAATTGCTAAAATTAATAAGTTTAAGACGCTGAAAAAAGATGAGCTGGTATATCAAATACTCGATTATCAAGCGGCTAATCCTGAAAAAATAACGCCTGCAATCGAAATTTCTGCTCCAGAACAAACTGAAAAGCCAAAAAGAGCCAGAATGACGGAAGTAAAGCCTCCTAAACAAAAGGTTGTTCCTGCTTCAGTGGAAAAGGCAATACCACAACAGGAAATTGCTTTTGAAGAACCTAAAAAGGAAGAAATAGCGAAACCTGTTTCTGAAGAACCAATCAAGCAACAACGTCCGCCAAAAGTAATTCGTTTCAAAAAAGACGAAAATAATATTACCCAAGTAGACAAATCACATAAAGTTCAAAATAAGGTTAATAAGCCTATTATTGCAACTGTAACTGCAACTGAAGAAAAAGTCGAAGAACCAACTCCAGTTCAACAACAAGGAAATGAAAATTCTGTTCAAAACCCAAATCAGAATACTCCTAGACCCAATCCGAATCAACAGAATCAAAACCCAAATCCAAACGCCAAACATAAAAAGAATAATAATTTCAGAGAACCTGATTATGAGTTCGAAGGAATTATTGAAAGCGAAGGTGTTTTAGAAATGATGCCTGACGGTTACGGTTTCTTACGTTCGTCCGATTATAATTATTTGGCGTCACCTGATGATATTTATTTATCAACTTCTCAAATACGTTTATTTGGTTTAAAAACTGGAGATACAGTAAAA
>JBDTNG010000120.1:0-20056 GCA_039933895.1 Flavobacterium sp.
AGTAATGCCATTTTGAAAGCTTACGATAAATTAAAAGACAACGATCGTTTTCGTATTTTTCCTTCATTGCGTTTTGAATATTTTTTAACCTTGTTGAAAAAAGCACAATTTATCATTGGAAACAGCAGTGCTGGAATTCGTGAAGCACCTTATTATGGCTTGCCAATCATTAATATAGGGACACGCCAGCAAAATAGAGCACTTCACGCTGATATTATTAATGTCGATTACGATAAATCCAGTATTAGAAATGCATTGGCTGTGATTGACTCTTACAAAACAAAACCTTCTCAAAACGATTTCGGTCAGGGAAATAGTGCGCAATTGTTTTTGCAGTCTTTAGAAAAAAACGATATTTGGCAACTCAATCATCAAAAACAATTTAGAGATATATAATGGGAAGTTTTATCCAAGTCATAAAGTCAAAATTTACTCCACATCAGAAAACAAAAATCAAGATGTTCTTTAAGAATATTTTGGCATATTTTGTTTCTCATAACCTTACTGCTTTAGCAAAAATATATGGTTCCGATAAATGGGGAGGGCATTTTTACACACCACATTATCAAACATATTTTAAGAAATTCAGATTCAAATCGATTCGTTTTCTGGAAATAGGCGTTGGTGGTTATGAAGATCCTTATGCTGGAGGTAATTCACTTCGAATGTGGAAAAAGTTTTTTCCCTTCGGGAAGATTTATTCTTTGGATATCTATGATAAATCACCACAAGAAGAAAGCAGGATAAAAATATTTAAGGGAAGTCAGGTTGATGTGCCATTTTTGAATACAATTATTGCAGCTGTTGGAGAATTTGATTTGATTGTAGATGATGGAAGCCACGTCAATGAGCATGTTATAGAGAGTTTCAAAATTTTATTTCCAAAATTGAAATTGGGTGGTTTTTATGTCATCGAAGACACACAAACTTCCTACTGGTCTCATTATGGAGGAGATAGCGAAGATTTGAATCATCCAGATACTATGTATACATTTTTTAAATCATTTATTGATGGTTTAAACCATGAAGAACTTATGATTAATGACTATCAGAAAACATATTATGACAAACACATTGTTTCAATGCACTTTTATCATAATATGATTTTTATCGAAAAAGGACTAAATAATGAACCTTCAAATTACTTGGTCGACAATAAAGTTAAGAACAAAAAATGAAAACCAACATTGCTTTATTAACAACGGTTGCCAATTTTGAATTGTATGAAAAATCAGCACCATTATTTCCACAAAACATTCAGAAGTATGTGATTGATGGAACTAATGGAATGCACGCTTTAGAAAGTGTAAAATACATGTTCAAAAAACTCAAAAATAAAAATATTGAGTGGTTGATTATGGCTGATGAAGATGTTATTTTTAGCAATCCGAATGCCGTTTTTGAAATTATTGAGCACATGAAAAGCCACGATTATACGGTTTGTGGCGTTCGTGATGGAGGAATGATTCCGCATAGAAAGCAAAATCCATATTTAATAAATACTTTTTTTTCCATTATTCATTTTTCAGAAATTGATAAGATGTGGAATGAAAAAGAAGTGGTTAAAAATCAGTATATTCAAGAGGCAGAATTTGATGATGATATTTCTAATCTAATTCATGAATATAATACATCAAGTATTTACGAACCATATTATTGTTTTTATCTTTGGTTAAGAAGAAAAAAGAGAAAATTCCTTTTTTTAGAAGCAACTGTCCCTTTTATTGATGATGAAATTACAAATGAAGTAAAGGATCACAATGGTAATACTTTGCTGTACCATACTTGGTATGCCAGAGCTTATGGTGTTAATGAAAAACATACAAAACGAATTGATAAAGTATTTAATACATTGTCTATTGAAAATCAGGGTTTTATAAAGCCTGTTGTTTTTAAAGATGGTACATTTGCCCTTAGAAAAAGATTAAGAAAGTTTATCGCTAAAGTGGTAGCGAAAATAAAATAAATAGAATGAAAAAGATAGGTGTTGTTATAACCGACGGTGTTGGTTTTAGAAATTTTATTTTAAGCGATTTTATCAAAGAAGCTCAAGCTGCTTTTACGGAAGTAATCATTTTTTCATGCCTGACAAAAGCTGTTTATGAATCACAAAATCTAAATTGTGAAATCATTGAATTGGATGTTTTTCAAGAAAAATTTCCAACGTGGTTTTTTAGAAAAGCCAAAGAAGTTACGCACCTGCAATTGCATGCCAAAGACAATTTTGGTATTCAGGATAATTTAAGAGTAACCAAATCAACAGCCAATAATCCACAAGGAATTGCAACGCGCTTTCTCCACAAGTTTTCCAATAAAATTCATTCCGAAAAATGGATTCTTCGTTATAACAAATGGCAACAGTTTACTTTCAACTCAAATCCTATAACTTTAAAATATTCCAATTTATTAAAAGAATACCCTGTTGATGTGTTGTTTTTTACACACCAAAGACCGCCATATATTGCTCCTTTTATCCTAGCAGCTGAAAAACTAAATATTAAAACTGCTGCCTTTATTTTTAGTTGGGACAACTTGGCTTCGAAAGGAAGAATGGCAGGAAATTTCGATTATTATTTGGTTTGGAGTGATTTGATGAAAGAAGAATTACTGCATTTTTATCAATCGATAAAAGAAAACCAAGTTCAAGTTGTGGGAACGCCTCAATTTGAACCTTATGTATTAAACCGTTACGGAATGTCTAAGGAAAGTTTCATAAAACGCTTTAATTTAGATGCCAATTTACAAACCATATTGTTTAGCTGTGGTGATGTAACGACAAGCGAAAACGATCCTCTTTACATTGAAACGATTTCAAAAGCAATTCAAGAGAATCAATTGATTAAAAAAATTAATTTTTTGGTAAGAACTTCTCCAGCAGAAGAACCAACACGATTCGCCGCTTTAGCCGAAAAATATCCATTTATTCAATGGAATTATCCAGATTGGAAACAAGCACGTTCCAACCATCAGGAATCATGGTCACAAAGAATTCCTTCCGTCGAAGATGTATCCGATTTAAAATCAGTGCTAATGTTTACAGATATTAGCGTAAACATGTTGTCGACCATGAGTTTAGATAATATGTTGTTTGATAAACCGGTTATTAATACAGTTTTCGGAACTGCCACGAATGGTTTGTATGATGACCAACGATTTTTGAACTATGCACACATTAAAAAAGTGGTTGAAAGTGGTGCTGTTGCCATTGCAAAAAATGAATCAGAACTAATTGCAGCCATTAATCAGTGTTTATCAGCACCAGATTATAAATTAAAGGAGCAAAAATCACTTTTGGCGTTGCAAATTGGTAAACCATTGGAACAAACAAGTAAAAGGATTGCAGAAACATTAAGAAATTGGACGAATTAATGGAAAGCAATAAAAAAATAGCAATTATTTGCAATTATGTTCTTACCGCAGATAGAGTGGGTGGTATGGATCGTTTTTTTTGGCACTTTGATAAAAAATGCAAGGCTGAAGGATATGATGTTTCCTGGTATTTTCCCAATACGAGCTCGCACGGTGAATATGGTGATTTGAATTTAATTGATCCCAAAAATAAACCGCTGCAAGACTTTTTTATGGCACATATCAAAGAAAACGATTTGCAGTATGATACGATTATCACTCATTTTGTTGAATTATGTACCCCTTTTTATAAAGATATAAAGTCACATTTTTCGTCAAGAATTATTTGTGTAGACCATAATCCAAGGCCTTTGGAAGGTTTTTCTTTTAAGAGACGAATGACCAAAAAGATAAAAGGATTTCTATATTCCAGATATATTGACACTTTCATTGGAGTTTCAGAATATACAAAAACACATATTTTAAAAGATTATGGCTCTTTTTTAAGATCGAAGACTAAGGTGATTTATAATGGAATCGCGGAAAAGCTATTTCTTAAGAATGAAAATAGAAATCCGATTCCAAAATTATTTATTTTAACTTCCAATTTAAGATACATCAAAGGAATTCAGGATTTAATTGAAGCCGTTTCGTTTCTGCCAAAAGACATTGTTTCCAATTGCGTTTTTCATGTTTATGGAGAAGGAAATTATGAAAAAGAGCTCAAAGACTTAGTGAAAAAACATCAATTGGAAGCGTACATACTGTTCTTTGGAAGTTCTCCGATATTAAATCAAATCTATAGTCAGTACGATTATATGATTCAACCTACTTATATGGAATGTTTTAGTTTGTCAATCCTAGAAAGTCTGAGCGCCAATGTTCCAGTAATTACAACAACGGTTGGCGGTAATGCTGAAGCGGTGATTGATGGTGAAAATGGTTTCCTGATTGAACCTAAAAACAGCAAGCAATTATCTGAATTATTGTTGGAAATCTGCCAAGGCAAAAAAGAAATTCAAAAAGAAACGTATTCAAAAATTAGAAATGATTTTAATTTAGAATTAATGGTTCAGAACCATATTAAGGAATTAAATTTATGATGCATATAGGTTTTCTTACCCCGGAATTTCCTCATGAAAAAACAACTCATGCGGCAGGAATTGGAACAAGTATAAAAAATTTAGTTACTGCTTTAGCGCATAAAGGGGTTCAAATTTCTGTATTTGTTTACGGGCAGGAATCGGATAGTGTTTTTGAAGAGAATGGTATAAAAATTCATCTAATAAAAAAAAGAAGGTATTCTGTCTTGACTTGGTTTTTTTATCGAAAATATATTCAAGATTATTTAAATCGATTTGTTATTTCGGATAATATAAATGCCATTGAAGCTCCGGATTGGACAGGAATTACTGCTTTTATGAATTTAAAAGCACCTCTTGTAATACGATTTCATGGTAGTGATGCTTATTTCTGTAAATTAGAAAAAAGAAAGCAAAAGGCCAAGAATTTTTGGTTTGAAAAATTAGGAGTTCGAAACGCTACAGCTTTTATTGCTCCAACGAGCTTTGCAGGAAAAGAAACCGCAGCCATTTTTAATATTCGGAATAAAGAAATCAGAACGATTCATTATGGACTGAATCTACCTCAATTTCAAAATGACACTCCAGAAGTATTCGAAAGAAATTTAATTCTTTATGTGGGCACTATCATTAGAAAAAAAGGAGTACTCGAATTGCCTGAAATTTTAAAAAATGTTGTCAAAGAGGTTCCAGAGGCTAAATTATTATTAATTGGTGGAGACTCATTTGATATTAAAACACAAAGTAGTTCCACTTGGGAATTATTGAAGACTTCATTAGATGATTCTGTTGCCAATAAAGTCACTTATCTAGGTAAAGTTCCCTATCAGGAAATACAGGAGTATATAAAAAAAGCACACGTTTGCGTGTTTCCTACTTTTGCTGAAACATTAGGAATGGTAACAATCGAATCTATGGCTATGCAAAAACCTGTTGTGAATTGCAATATTGGTTGGGCAAACGAGTTAATAGTTAGTGGAGAGAGTGGTTACTTAGTACATCCCGAAAATCACCAGGAATATGCAAATAAAATTGTTAACTTACTAAATGATGAAGACCTTTGTAAATCAATTGGAACATTGGCTAGAAAAAGAGTGGAAGATGTCTTTGATATTGAAGATAAAGTCAATGAAAATATAATGTTTTACAGCGAAATTATTAAAAAATAAAATGAGTTTAGAATTAAAAGAATATTGTACAAAGTCAGGAGAATATATTCTATATACTGGTACACCTAATTTATCTATGTTGGAAGAATTAGCTGATGGCGCTGGAGATGTTTGGCATTCCTCTTTCGAACAAGGCTATAAAAATGCTTTCCCGGAGTTGGTCTATCAAACATGTGTGTTTTTCTGGTACATCAATGATTTCGATAATATAGATCAATGCATCAGCTGGCGTATTAATCCAAATCAGTTTGCTGTTAGAAAATCAGTTTGGGAAAAAACAAAAGGTTTTGATTCTGATTTTGATTCTCTTCAAATGCAAGCCTTAGATTATGGATTCAATGGATTGCGTTTTCTTGGAACAGTGCCTTTGTATGTTAAAAATCTTTTTGAATCGAAAGCAATTGAAACGATTGCTATTTCCAGAAAAGACAGGTATGCTTTTTATGCTAAAAACTTCAAAATAGATCATGCGCTGTTTATGATTTATAGAAAAGGATTTTGGAAAATTTCTGAATGGAATACTTTTTTCAAAACAAGAAAACAATTCAAGCAGCGTACCAATTTACCAGTAATTTATTCCAGAGAATTAAAAGAGATTCAAGGAAAACCAACAGTGAGTTATATTATTCCTACAATGTTTCGGCAGGATTATACGTTACAATTGTTGGAAGATTTAGCGAATCAGGAATATCCACTTTCGCAAGTTGTAATTGTTGATGCTACTCCGGAAAGCGATAGAGATGAATCTTTATACCAACAGAAAAATTACCCTTTTGAACTAAAAGTGATTTGGCAACAATCGAGAGGAAGTTGTAGAGCCAGAAATGAAGCCATCGATTTATGTACTGGCGATTATATCGTTTTTGGAGATGATGATGTTCGAGTTTTGCCTAATTTTATTGGCAACCACATTCAGTTTCTGCAAACCTATAATGCAGGAGCTTGTAACGGATTAGATATTAGAGCAGACCATCACAAACAAAACTTAACCGATTTACAGAATAAACTTCATGATTTCGGAAGTTTACGATGGAGAGCTGGTGCAACAACTAATTTTAGTAATGCTAATTCTTGTGTAAAAAGAGAGTATGTTCAGCAATTAATTGGAAATGATGTCAATTTTGATGGTGGA
Organism: Flavobacterium sp.; assembly: GCA_039933895.1. GTDB lineage: Bacteria > Bacteroidota > Bacteroidia > Flavobacteriales > Flavobacteriaceae > Flavobacterium. The sequence goes on from JBDTNG010000120.1 coordinate 6,732, forward strand.
TATGGCGAAGATGGAGATTTCGGTCTTTCACTGGCAAAAATTGGAGTAACCGTTATGTTTAATCCGCATGCAACCAATTTACACCTAAAACCACCAAGCGGAGGCTACAGATGGTGGGGAGCACAAGCCAAAATTTTAGGAAAGAAACGTAAAAAACAACCTTGGGAATTAGACATGCCTGTTAAGTTTATCCGACCTGTTCCTAGCCCAACGGTAATGTATGGTATTATCAAACAATTTACACCACAACAATTGGTCGAATACAAACACAAACATTTTAGTTATTATTTGTTTGATGGACCAAAAAAATCGTTTTTATACAGATTAGTACGACTTCCATATAAAAATTTACAGTTTAAAAAATCAATTTTTTATGCTAATAAATTGATTAACTTGGGAATACGATATAAATAATTTTATTTAATGAAGTTTACATTAATTGTTTGTACCTACATGCGTCCAAAGCCATTGCTGCAATTGTTGCAATCGGTTCAAAACCAAAGTATATATCCTAGCGAAATTCTTATCATTGACGGTTCAACGAATAATGAAACGGAAAAGATGCTTCAAGAGAATCATTTTCTTGGATTGAATTATTTTTTGGTTGATGCCAAAGACAGAGGGCTTACAAAACAAAGGAATTTCGGAATTAGTAAAGTAGATGCTACTTCAGAAATAGTTTGTTTCTTAGATGATGATACTGTTTTAGAAAAAAAATATTTCGAAGAAATTCTTAAAACCTATGCATTATATCCGGAAGCATTGGGTGTTGGAGGCTATATTATCAACGAAAGCCAATGGACTTTTGTAGGTGATGATTATAAATCGCCTCTAAAAGAATTTTATTATGATGGATGGAAGATTAAAGAAGGTACCCGATTTGTATTAAGAAAATTATTAAAATTAGATAGCAACGAACCTCCTGGTTATTCATCCAATTATTCTCATGGTAGAAGTGTTGGTTTTTTGCCACCATCGGATAAAATTTATCCAGTGGAACAACTTATGGGCGGTGTTTCTTCTTTTAGAAAAAAAGTATTTGAAACATTACAATTTTCGACCTATTTTGAAGGTTATGGATTGTATGAAGATGCCGATTTTACAATAAGAGTTTCTAAAATTGGACAACTATACATAAATACAGCAGGAAAACTAAACCATTACCACGATGAAGCTGGAAGACCCAACAAATACCGTTATGGTAAAATGGTGGTGAGAAACGGATGGTACGTATGGAGAGTTAAAAACCCAAACCCTAAATTCATACACAAATGGAAATGGAATAGTATCACAATAGTATTGATACTCATAAGATTTAGTAATACTTTTACAACCTCAAAATCAAAAGAAGCATTTACAGAAGCATCTGGGAGAACAATTGGATGGTTTAGTTTATTTTTTAAGAAGCCAAGATAAAATGAAAACAACAGAAGAAATATTAGAAACCAACAAAAAGCAAAAGGAATTCTATAATAATGTCAAACAAAATTATTTTACAAAACTGTGGGCACGATTTAGAAATGGAATTTTAAATAAAATCAGGAAGAATATTGGTGTTCACGACCAAGCCTACAATTTACACAAGATATGGTTTGAGGATTTATCATCTAAAAAAGTATTGGATTTAGGTTGTTTTGCAGGGAACTATCTTTCATTGTATTTAGCCGAATACTCCAAACAATATATTGGAATCGATTTAAGTGATGTGGCCATTGCCAAATTAAACGAAAGATTAAAACCTTTTCCCAATGCGAAAGCCTTGGCAGTCGATTTTTTATCTACTGATTTCTCCGAAAAAGATTTTGATTTAATATATGCTTATGGCGTTTTGCATCATTTTCCAAGCACCGATATTTTAATCGACAAACTAAATGAAAAACTTATTCCTGGTGGTAGCGTAATAAGTTATGATCCGATGGAAACAAGTTGGCCAGTGAAGTTAGTACGCGTTTTATACCGCCCTTTCCAATCGGATGCCGAATGGGAATGGCCTTTTACCAAAAAAACAGTTTATAAGTATAAAAATGCCTTCAACATTATCGAAAGAAGAGGAATTTTAGGAAAATCAAAATGGGTTTATATCATTAATTTTCTACCAATTTCGGATGCTAAAAAGCAAGAAATAGGTCAAAAATGGCACCAACAGGATTGGGATAATTCAGCTGTTTCTGATAACGCTTTGTTCCGTTGTATGCACATTACCATGAAAATGCAAAAGAAGTAAAATTTATGAAAGCAGTAAACCTTGTCGCTTCTGATTACAGAAAGTTTAAAAAATACGGAGGAAATTTTCTCTCCATTGTTTTTTTTACACAAGGTTTTTGGGCCATCTTCCAACATAGAATTGCGCACGCGATATATTCTGCTGTCAAAATACCAGTACTAAGACAAATATTATCGTTCTGGTGTTTGTGTTGGCAAAAAACAATCGAAATGACTACTGGAATTTCAATTCCTGCTTCTGCCAAAATTGGTCATTCTTTTTATATCGGTCATTTTGGAGGTATTATTCTCAATGCCAACAGCATTATTGGAAACAATTGCAACATCTCACAAGGTGTAACGATTGGAATTTCCGGTCAGGATGATAAAAGAGGAGTGCCAATCATTGGCAATAATGTTTACATTGGTGTTAACTCAGTAGTCGCTGGAAAAATTACTATTGGAGATGATGTTTTAATCGGTGCTTGTTCATTGGTCACAAACAATGTTGATGATAATGCTGTAGTATTAGGTGTTCCAGCTGTTAAAATCTCGGACAAAAGTTCCAAAGGATATATATGAAATTAGTTGTTATTTCAAATGCCCCTTTAATTAAAAAGCACAATCAGTGGTTTGCTTATAGCCCCTATGTCAAAGAAATGGCTATTTGGGCAAAGTACGCTGATGCCGTTGCTTTTTGTTGCCCAGAATGGAAAGAAGACAACGGATTACTTATTTCTGAAATTCCTTTTCCAGTGAGTCAGACTTTTTTGCTTTCCGATTTTAATATCAAAACAATCGGCGGAGCTCTTAAATCATTTTTCCAAATCCTATATAATTGCTACATCATTTTTAAAGCCATGCTTTGGGCAGATCATATCCATTTGCGTTGTCCAGGAAATGTTGGTTTACTAGCTGCTGTGGCTCAAATTTTCTTTCCACATAAAATTAAAACAGCAAAATATGCTGGAAACTGGGATCCAAAAGCAAGTACGCCTATTAGTTATCGTTTGCAAAAATGGATTCTGAGTAATACTTTTTTAACGCGTAAAATGCAAGTTTTGGTTTATGGCGCCTGGGAAGGAAGTACTAAAAATATCAAGCCCTTTTTTACGGCTACCTATAATGAAAGTGATAAATTGACCGTTTCTCCAAGAAGTTTAGAAGGTTATATCAAAGTAGTATTTGTAGGGACATTGTCTCCAGGTAAAAGACCTTTATATGTAATTCAATTGGTGGAGAAATTAATTAATAATGGCTTTTCAGTCGAATTATCTCTTTTTGGTGAAGGGAAAGAAAGAAAAGCTTTGGAAGAATATATTTTAAATAAAAAATTGTCCAACAGTATTACTTTGCATGGAAATCAAAACACAGAAGCCATTCAAAAAGCTTATCAAAACAGTCATTTTGTGCTGCTTCCTTCCGAAAGTGAGGGTTGGCCAAAAGTGATTGCCGAAGGTATGTTCTGGGGCTGTGTGCCATTGGCTACACGTGTTTCTTGCGTGCCTTTTATGGTCGATTACGGAAATAGAGGGGTTTTGTTGGATGTCGATTTGGAAAACGATGCCAAGCACATCGAGGAATTAATGCAGAACAAAGAAAGGTTTGAGGAAATGGCTTCCAATGGAATGAAATGGTCCAGAAAATACACTTTAGACAGGTTTGAACAAGAAATAAAGTTACTTTTGCAATCATGAGAGTTTTACAAATTATAGATTCATTAAATGCGGGAGGAGCAGAGCGTATAGCGGTAAATTACGCGAATGCACTGGCTGATAAAATTGAATTCAGCGGAATTGTTGTCACTCGCAAAGAAGGGATTTTAGAAAAACAATTAGACAAAAAAGTATCCTATTTCTTTTTAAATAAAAAAAAAACAATCGATTTCCATTCCATTCGAATGCTAAAAAAAATCATTGTCCAAAATAATATTGATATTCTTCATGCCCACGGGACTTCTTTTTTTACTGCTTTTTTAGTCAAACTGATTTTATTTAGAGTGAAAATTATTTTTCATGAACACAATGGAGACAGATCAAACCAATCCTTTTTTAAAAATATTCCACTGTTTGTAAGTATTCTTTTTTTTAATAAAATCTTAGTAGTAAACAAACAAATTGAAAACTGGTTTCATAAGATAGGAGTCAAAAAGGCGGTTTATTTTCCAAATTTTGCCAGCTTGGAAGTTGTTGATTTTGAAAAAACGACTTTGAATGGAGAAACAGGAACACGAATTGTTTGTTTGGCGAATTTAAGAGATCCTAAAAATCACCAAATATTACTCAAGGCATTTCATGAATTTAATATGCAGAAAGAGAATTGGACTTTGCATTTTGTTGGGAAAAATTACAAAGATGACTATGCTGAAAACATCATTAAGCTAATCAAGGAATTAAGTTTGACCAAAGCTGTTTTTTTGTATGATGCCAAATCAGATATAGCAAACATACTTTCGCAGGCAACAATTGGTGTTTTATGTTCCACATATGAAGGATTTCCTGTTACTTTACTAGAATATGGATTGTCAAACCTTCCAGTTATTTCTTCGGATGTTGGTTTTTGCTCAGAAGTAATTATTCATGAAAAAACAGGATTGTTGTTCAACCCGTTACAATCTGAAGATTTAGTATTTCAGTTGAATAAATTGAAAAATGATGTTACCTTAAGACATAATTTATCAGAACAATTAAATAATTTAGTAACATCAAATTATAGCAAAGAAAAAATCATCACAAATTTAATTTCCACATACAGTACGATTAATGAAAACTAAAAATTTAACATATACATCTATCATCTTACTTCATATAGTATTAGGTGTTTTTATTTTTATGTTTTCAAAACTATCGGTTCCTTATGGGTTGGCAATATTGTCTATCAGTTTTCTTATCCTTTTAAAAACACAAAACGATAAAAACCAAGTGTTATATATTGCAGCTTATGCTGTGGGTAGCGAAGTGATTTTAAGAATGACAGGGGGGTTCTTGTTTTATGAAGTAGGGAAATATTCTATCATTTTATTTATGATTATGGCCTTGTATTTCTCCGGATTTTCGAAAAATTCCTCCCCTTATTGGGTTTTCTTAATTATCCTTATTCCAGGTATTATTGTGGCTTCTGTCACCCTTAATTTAGATACTAACATAAGAAAGGCTATAGCATTTAATATTTCTGGACCAATATGTTTAGGCGTTTGTGCTTTGTATTGTTACCAACGCCGAATTACATTAAAAGAGTTGGACAATATAATGTTATGCATGCTTTGTCCTATAATTACAACAGTTACTTACATGTTTTTATATACACCAAGTATTAAGGATGTAGTTACAAGCACACAGTCTAATTTTGAAACCTCAGGAGGATTTGGTCCAAATCAGGTGGCTACAATAGTGGGATTGGGTGTTTTTTTAATTTTTACCAGATTGGTATTTTATTCCAAAGAAAAATGGATTATTTTACTTAACATCGCTTTATTACTAATAGTGGCATTCCGAGGGATTGTAACCTTTTCAAGAGGTGGAATGATTTGTTGTGCGGTAATGATAGGACTATTGTTGTTAATTTTATTTTTTGTGACTAAAAGGTCTGCTAAAGTAAAGTTGCTTTGGATGATTGTTTTTTCATTAGTTGCATTTTTTGTGATTTGGATTTATAGTTTAAACCAAACCAGTGGTTTGATTGAAAAACGGTATGCGAATCAAGATGCGGCTGGAAGGGTAAAATCAACGCTACTTACCGGTCGTGAAGAAATTATTGAAGGGGAGTTTAATATGTTTCTAGACAATCCTATTTTAGGGGTTGGCGTGGGAAAAGGAAAAGAAAATAGATTAGATTCTTTTGGTGAGATTGTAGCATCTCATAATGAAGTTTCCAGAATGTTGGCAGAACATGGTTCTTTTGGTGTTTTAGCACTGCTAATACTAATTATCACGCCATTAGCGTTGTATATAAACAATAGACGCCATATTTATTTGCTTTCGTTTTTCGTTTTTTGGATATTAACCATAAATCACGCAGCCATGCGACTAGCAGCGCCTGCTTTTGTATATGCACTTAGTTTGTTACACGTTTATGGCGTAGAAAGACCTAATTTATTTGTCCGGAAGGAAATCGCTGAAGAAAAATAGATTTTTTTTTCGATATTTGTATTTAACTGAAAGTTTATGACATCTAATTCTAAAATACATTTTGAAATTTCCGAAAGAAAAATTCTGCTTAGGGTTTTCGACGTTATTTTCGTTTTGTTTTTTCTTCATTTTTTAGGAACTACTTTCGATTTCAATTATTTCATAATATCAGCTCAAAATTTTTATTGGACAATTATACTTTCTGTTTACTTGCTTTTCTTCGGGACTGTTTTTGAAATGTACAATCTGCAAATTGCAAGTAATCAATTCCAAATTATAAAAAGTATTTTTTTAGCAGGTTCATGTACCGTATTGTTTTATTTGTTAACGCCAATCATTACGCCACCACTTCCAGAGAATAGATTGCAAATACTACTCTTTTATATTGCCATTTTATCGTCATTGTTGTTGTGGAGGGTTGTCTATGTTAATTTCTTAGCCTCAAATCGATTTTTCAAAAAAGTAATTCTTATTTGCGATAGCGAAGAGTTGGAAGAACTTGTAAGGGGACTCCAAAATGTAGATCCTCACTATAAAATTGAAGGTTATATTAATTCAGGGACACAAAGTACGGATAGGTTTGTATGTAGTTATGTTGCCGATATTTTGCTGGAAGAGATCGAAGAATATATTCAGAAAAATAATATCTCTGAAATTGTCATTGCTTCTCAAAAAACTGATGGAATTACAGTAGAATTATACAATAAATTGCTGAAATTTCTGGAAAATGGCTTTGTTATTCGCGAATATACGCAAGTGTATGAAAGCATAACACAACGCATTCCTGTACAATATGTGGCGCGAGATTTTTATAAATATTTTCCTTTCTCCAGAAGTAATCACAATAAGTTATATCTGATTTTTGTGAGAATTGTTGAGGTGATTTTTGCTTCTTTGGGCTTGTTGGGCGGACTGATTATTACTCCCTTAATTTTAATAGGTAACGCCATAGGAAATAGAGGGCCACTTTTTTACACACAAGAAAGAGTAGGAAAAAACGGCGCTATTTTTAAAATATATAAGTTGCGTTCTATGATAACCAATGCCGAAACTAGTGGCGCTGTTTTTGCAACCGTCAATGATTCCAGAATTACGCCTTTTGGAAAGTTTCTTAGAAAATCCAGAATAGACGAAGTGCCGCAATTTATCAATGTTTTAAAAGGTGATATGGCCGTAATTGGTCCAAGGCCTGAAAGACCGATTTTCGTTAAGGAAATTGCCGAAATAATGCCTTTCTATGAAACCAGACATGTCCTTAAACCCGGACTGACTGGTTGGGCGCAAGTCAATTATTCTTATGGAGAAACTATCCAGGATAGCTTGATAAAATTGCAATACGATTTGTATTATATCAAACATCGAAGTGTTTTTCTAGATGTCAGTATTACCGTTAAAACAATTAGTACTGTGCTGTTTTATCGCGGACAATAACTATAACGCTTTCTTCAACGCTAATCTTAAAAGTAATATCGAAGTTGCAATTACAATTGGTAAAACAATTAGTAAATGTATCTTGGTGAACATGTAAAGCGTGTAGATTCCAATAAGTGACAAACAAATCCAACTTATTTTCTTAATCCATTTTGTATCGTTTCTCATGATGAAGAAGACTAGAAATAATAACAATGGATTGAAAAGCAATACATTATAGTTCCACAACAACTCACTATGGGAAGAATACAATCCTATGCATGAAAAGAGCAAGCCAACGAATCCAAGCAATGAAAAATAGATGATATTGGTCGTTTTTTTATTCAAAATAACAAAAACCAACAAGACCACAATTAAAGAATAAATACTATTACCAAACGAAAATTCATTTTTTCTATTAGCTTTGAAAAGTGTCTTGGTTTCTGAAACTAGCGGTTTTCCATTGTAAACAGTTTTGTTCAAATTGTCCATCAAATCTAACGGAAGAAACATAATTGTCGCTTGGTTGTCAACCTTTTTTCCAAAAATAATATCGATACCCAATTGCTCATAAAAATGATTGTCTGCATAAGGAAATAAAACATCTCGGTAACTTCTCGAATCAATATTCCTCTTAACAATTGGCTTGTTTTGTAATACGTCATTAACAATATCAATGACTTTAGTAGTACAATTTCTATCAATAAATTTATAGGTGTAATAACGTTCTTGAGAAGAAAGCGACGTATTCAATTTTAAAAACAACTGTTGTTTTTCTGTCAAAGACATATTCAAAACCTGCTCATATATAGAACGGTTGTCCTCCATATAACTGTATTCAAAATCGGCATAAGGGTAAGCTGCTGCGTAATATTGTAAATCACCTTTCACAAATTTCAATACAAAATTTTCGGTTCTAAAATCAAACATACCATAATTGTAAACCAAGTCAAGACCCATTCTGGAATCCTGAATTCTCAAAGCCGTGTGTCCGTATAAAGAATGTGCTTCATCGGCAACATCAACGGTAAGGATACTAACTTTTGTATTATCGGTAATGGGAGATTGTTGGGAAAAACCTAAAGAGAAGGTCAGTAAACTAAGTAAAAAGAGTGTTTTTTTTAACATCAGAATAGTTATCTAAAAATACTTAAATCGACTTTCAACGAAAAGACATTCGAGTACAAAGCCGCACTTTGGTTTCCTAAATCAGTCAAAGCATAATCTACAGAAATACCTTTGTATTGAAATCCAACACCAAAATTAGGTTGAAAACCTGTTTTGTTCGAACCATCAATTTGCACTATTTTTTGAAAATTTCCAGCGCCAACTCGTAAAAAAGCTAAGTTATTATATCCCAATTCAAAGCCTAAAGCAGGATCAACACTCACAAAACTTGAGGAAATTAAATCATTGGTTTGTTGGAATTGCATGTTCAAATTCGCAGAAGCCAATAAACTCATTTCGTTGTGAAATTCGAATTTTTTAGCAACACCCAATTGTGCTTTTGGTAAAGTAATTTCAGTGCTTTCTGGTAAATCCTGATTTTGTAACGGATTCAATGTTTGCGCGTCTTTTATTTTTTTGAACTCATCTTCGTTAATGTTCCAAATGTTATAAGTCGTAGTGATATCACGAAGCATTAATCCAAATTGCCAATCGTTTCTGTCAAATTGTAAACCAACATCAAATCCAAAGCCCCAAGAACTAGCAAAATTTCCAATAATTCGTCTAATTACTTTAGCATTTACACCATATTGTAATCCCTGAATAGGCAATTGTCGTGCGTATGAAAAAGTAAGACCATAATCGGCTGTAGAAAACATTTTGACTCTGTTGTAATCAATATTTCCGTTAGCATCAATTAATTCAGTGGTGTTTAATATATCATCTACGCCAAATCGGATAAGTGATACGCCCCAAGCGCTTCGGTTGTCTATTTTTGTAGCAAAACCAGCATAGTCATACTGTGCAATATTCGCAAAATAATTGGCATGCATTAATGCCGCTTCTCTATCTTCAATTTTTAATAATCCCGCTGGATTCCAATAGCCGGAATTTACATCACTTGTGTGCGCCACCATAGCATTTGCCATACCAAAAGCACGTGCATCTACACCAATATTCATAAATTCGTTGGAATATTTACGAATCGTTTGTGCGTTTGTCAAGCTAAAAGTGAATAGAAATACAAAAAAGGCTAGTTTTTTCAATGGAAAAATAATTTTAAACAAAGATTAAATAAAAATCTGATATAATAAACTCTAGAATGTATAAACTTATTGTATTAAATTTGCCAAATCAATAAACCAAAACTATTTCCTGATGAATATCAAAAAGCACATCCCAAATATTATTACTTTACTGAACTTATTTTCGGGCTGTATTGCACTCGTTTTCGCGTTTCAGTTAGAATTTGAATTGGCTTTTTACTTTGTTTGTCTGGGTATCTTTTTAGATTTCTTCGATGGCTTTTTTGCAAGAATGTTCAAAGTTCAAAGCGAACTAGGTTTGCAATTGGATTCGTTAGCAGATATGGTGACCAGTGGTGTTATGCCCGGCGTTGTCATGTTTCAATTGCTGCTAAAGTCTTTTGGAGAAGATAAAGTCATCAGCGCTTCCTCATGGGATAACGCCGTGATGATTGTTCCTTTTTTAGGTTTTATCGTTACGCTTGGTGCTTGCTTTCGTTTGGCCAATTTTAATATAGATACGCGTCAGACAGATTCATTTATTGGTTTACCAACGCCAGCGAATGCGTTGTTTATTCTAAGTTTACCGCTTGTTTTAATACATTCTAATAGTGATATCGCAATCAATTTATTGAAAAACCAATGGGTTTTATTAACGATAACAGTATTGAGTGCTTTCATAATGAATGCCGAAATTCCGTTATTTTCGCTAAAAGTGAAGAACTTTACTTTCAAGAAAAACGCGTTGCAAATCTTCTTTTTAGCGTCGTCAGTTTTATTTATTTTACTTTTCAAATACTTGGGAATCCCAATAGTTATTGTATTTTACGTATTGCTTTCTGTGATTAACAATGCGTTTATAAAAAAGCAATAGTTAATGCCGAAGTCACCAATAAGAAGAACGCCTGTCAGAAGAACTTCAAAAACTAAAAAAGCAAATCCCTTTTTACGAAGTACTTCTTTTTATAGGTTGGTGATTCTCGCAGTTTTTGCGGTGGTTTTATACAGTCAAAGAAATGCATTGGCCTATTATTTTGGTTTCAAAACCGATAAAATGTTTGTTGAACCACGCGACGTTCCATTAGAAAAAGTCCTTGATGCTCATATCGAAAAGTCTTTTGGCTTAGATATTTCAGAATACCAGGATAAAATAAACTGGGAGGATCTTAAAGAACTGGATGGTGGCTATCCCATCGAATTTGTTTTTGTGAGAGCTACTGTTGGTTGCGACAGGGCCGATTATAAGTTTAAAAAATATTGGGCTAAAGCCAAAGAGAATAAATTCATTTGCGGCGCTTATCATTACTACCGTCCCAATGAAAATTCTGTGGAGCAGGCGAATAATTTCATTAAAGCAGTCCAATTGAAGAAAGGCGATTTCCCTCCCGTTTTAGATATTGAAAAACTACCCAAAGAACAATCAATAGAACGCCTAAAAGTAGGATTGCAACGTTGGCTTGATGTAGTCGAGAAGCATTATGGGGTAAAACCTATTATTTATTCAAGCGAAAGTTATTACAACGATTTTCTAAAAGAAGATTTTGAAGGTTATCCTTTCTGGATTGCCAATTATAGTGCTTTTTATACTGATATTGATGACGATTGGTCGATGTGGCAAATTTGTGAAAATGCCAAAGTACCAGGAATCAAAGGACGTGTAGATGTCAATATTTTCAACGGTACTTCCCTCGATTTGAAAAAACTGCTGATACAATAAACATACTATTCCTGCCGAAAATCCTTAATTGATCAACAAGACTATTACTTTGTGTCTACTTCTTTTGTTTTCTTCAATAAGTGTTTTTATTTCTTCAATACTTCTGTTCACTTCTTCAAAGCTTCTGTTCACTTCTTCAAAGCTTCTTTTTACTTCTTCAAAGCTTCTCTTTACTTCTTCAATGTTCCTTTTTATTTCTTCAAAGCTTCTTTTTACTTATCGCTTTTTCCTTTTCCCTTATCTCTCATTCCTTCTCCCTTCTTCAATAAAAGAAAGATTTATGAGATATAGAGCCATAAAAAAAGCGCCTCATGTCGAGACGCTTAGCTATATTTTTATGTATTCTTTAGAAGTCTTTATGTTTTAATATTCCTATAACCACACTATAAAGGACTCCTATATTCCATTCGTCTTTATAATAATAGCAATGGTTTATATTGGCAGCATTTTCTTTTGAAAATAAAGCAAAATACCTATGGTAATCTCTGGTTCCCAAATCTTTCCAGACTATTTTGTCCTGCTTCTTGTTAAAAACAGCTTTGTCATTTATAGTAATACCATCTTCAGTAAACTCGACATTGCCTATTGAGAAAATTTCTCCATTGTGAAATTGATTAATATAAGTTGTTACAATCGAACCAAAAAAGTGCTTCCATAAAGCATTAAGTATGTCGTTGTATTTTTTGTGGTTTACATTCTTATTGAATCCGTAAAAACTTTTGAAGTTTATTTTTAAAACTTTGTCTTCATGGTTTCTGATGAAAATCTGGTATTCTCTACCAATAGTAAATTCAGCGCCTCGAATCCATCTAATGCCGTAGCGATATTCTTTGATATCAGATTTGTGGAAAATCGTGTAGAGATCATCGTGGTGGTTTTTGTCTTCAAACTTGATGAAGTCAGCATTAATGATTAGGTCTCGTTTTGCTGTGTCTAAAAAACTTCGTCTGATTTTGGTAACGAACTCAAAGGTATTTTGTATTTCCATTTAATGGTGCTAAAACTCAATCTTGGTTTTTCTTAACTCAAAGTTCTGACCCAAGTATACTCTTCGGACCATTTCGTCTTCTACCAATTCTTCTGGTTTTCCGGCCTTCAGAATTCCTCCTTCAAACATCAAATAGGTTTTGTCAGTAATCGCTAAGGTTTCCTGTACGTTGTGATCGGTAATTAAGATCCCGATGTTTTTGTTTTTTAACTGCGCTACAATACGCTGAATGTCTTCAACTGCCACAGGGTCAACACCTGCAAACGGTTCATCAAGTAGAATGAACTTTGGGTCTGTAGCCAAACATCTTGCTATTTCAGTACGACGACGTTCCCCTCCTGATAATAAATCACCACGGTTGGTACGAATGTGTTGTAAGCTAAATTCATCAATTAAAGATTCCATTTTGGCTACTTGTTCTGTTTTAGATAAGCTTGTCAGCTGCAAAACACTCAATATATTATCCTCAATACTCAATTTTCTAAAAACTGATGCTTCTTGTGCTAAATAACCAATACCGTTTTGAGCTCTTTTGTACATAGGGTAATCGGTAATATTCATATCATCAAGATAAATAGTACCGCTATTTGGTTTTACCAAACCTACAATCATGTAGAAAGAAGTTGTTTTTCCGGCACCATTTGGTCCCAATAAACCTACGATTTCTCCTTGGTTTACTTCCACAGAAA
>JBDTNG010000121.1:0-6915 GCA_039933895.1 Flavobacterium sp.
TGAAGATGCTTTTTTATTTTAAAACGATTCCTTTTTTAAGGTATAGACCTTAAACTACCTTATTCTTTTCTAACATCTTCTTTATAGCCTTCATATACAAGTTTTCGTATATTGGCACAATTTTTTCAATTGAAAACTGTTTTGCAGTGTTTAAAGCATTGTTTTTAAATTCATTTAAAGTAGCCTCATCTTTCAAAATTGCTAAAGCATTTGCCGCCATATCATCAACATCACCAACATTACTTAAGAAACCTGAAACACCGTGAATATTTACTTCTGGCAATCCACCAGAATTACTTGAAATTACAGGAACTGAACACGCCATAGCTTCCAATGCGGCAAGACCAAAGCTTTCTGTTTCGGATGGCAATAAAAACAAATCTGAATAACTTAATATTTGGTTGATTTCATGACTGTTTCCGAAGAAAATCACCTTATCCATAATATCTAAATCCTGACAAAGTTTTTCGGCAACCTCTTTTTCAGGACCATCACCAACCATCATCAGTTTAGCTGGTATTTCTTTCTGAATTTTATAAAAAACTTTTACCACATCAGGTATGTTTTTTACCTTTCTGAAGTTACTAATATGTGTAACAATACGTTCTTGAGGCTTTGCCATTACAGAACGCTTGCAGTGTATGTTTTCGGTTATTTTATTGTCTAATTCGATAAAATTAGGAATGACTTCGATTTCATTTTGAATATCGAAAAGCCTTAAGGTATCATCTTTCAAACTTTGAGAAACTGACGTAACCACATCTGATTTATTGATACTGAAGGTTACTGCTGGTTTGTAAAAAGGATGGTTTCCAACCAAAGTAATATCGGTACCGTGCAACGTTGTTACCATTGGAAGATCGATTCCTTCGTCTTTCAATATTTGTTTGGCCATATAACCTGCATACGCGTGAGGAATTGCATAATGCACATGGAGCAAATCGATTTTATACAACTTGACCATATCAACTAGCTTGCTTGAAAGCGCTAATTCGTAAGGTTGGTAATGGAATAAAGGATATTCAGGGACATTTACTTCGTGGTAATGCACGTTAGGATTTAAAAGTGCCAACCGAACGGGTTGCCTGTAAGTTATAAAATGAATTTCATGACCACGATGAGCCAATTCTAAACCTAATTCTGTTGCGACTACACCACTTCCTCCAAAGGTAGGATAACAAACTACTGCTATTTTCATCCTACGAAATTAGTTAAAAATAAAAAAATTAGTAAGATTTTTAAACAAATATTAACGTTCAGTAATCAGTTCACTCCGTGCAGTTGTCAATTCACTCCGTGCAGTCGTCAATTCACTTCATGCAGTTGGCAGTTCACTCTGTGTAGTCGTGAGTTCACTTCGTACAGTAACCAGTTGACTCTGTACAGTTGACAGTTCACTTCATGCAGTTGTTAGTTCACTTCGCGTAGTCTGCAATTCACTGTGTACAGTCGGCAATTCACTCTGCGTAGTTGTCAGTTCACTGCGTGAAGTCGTGAGTTCACGCTAAAGTTCTTATTTGATGGTAATTGCGTCTTGAATGATCTTTTGAATATCTTCTCTGATATTTTCTTTTGAAAGTTTGTTTGGAGCGTTTGAATCTGGGAAAGTTCTGTTGGAAAGAAAAATATAAACAATTTGTGTTTCAGGATCGGCCCAAGCCATTGTTCCTGTAAAACCAGTATGTCCAAAACTAGATTTTGAAACACAACCGCAAGTTGGCCCTTCTTTTCCTAACTGAGGTTTATCGAAACCAAGACCTCTCCTATTCCCTTCAGCACAGAAATAACAAGTATTAAAATCGTCGAATGTTTTCTCAGAGAAAAACTGAATGTCACCATAATTTCCTTTTTGCAAATACATCTGCATCATTTTAGCAACATCCATGGCATTCGAAAAAACCCCTGCATGACCACCAACACCACCTTGCATTGCAGCAGCCATATCATGAACACTACCCTGCAACATTTGATAACGGAAATACGTATCATTTTCGGTTGGCGCAATGACACTCATATCAAACTTTCTTAACGGATTGTAAGTTGTATTGTTCATTCCGAGTTTTGAAAAGAAATTTTCTTCAGAAATCACATCCAGCGATTTATGGAAGGTTTTTTCTAAATATTCTTTCAATAATATAAAAGTAAAATCGCTGTATCTGTATTCTTTTTTCTCAATTAACTTACTTGCCAAAATGGTTTTGATGATGGTATCATTATAGTCATTTCTGATGAATAAATTTTCAGTTACCTCAGTATTGAAACCTTTGCAATCTGTAAGTCTGTAATATTTATTTGAAGGCTTTTGATTGGCATCCAAAGTCGATTTATAAAATGGAATCCATGCTTGTAAACGTGCATAATGCGATAAAAACTCCTTCAGTTTGATGGTATCTTTATCGGTACCTCTTGCTTCAGGGATCATAGAACCCAAAGTAGTTCCTAAGTTTATTTTTTTAGCATCATATTCCTGCATCACGTTTGGCAGAGTAGAAACCATTTTAGTCAAAGACGCAATATCATAGATATCTGAATTTTTAACTTTAGTATCAATAATGTAGGTTTGGTAACCAAATGACTTTTGATAAATAACTTTCCCGTTTCTTGCTACAAGGATTTGTGCACCAGGAGTCATTTTACCATCGATAGCTTTTTTAGCAACAGCTTCAATTTTGGCTAAAACTTCCGAATTCATTCCAACGTTTTCAGGAGCAGTAAATCCAAGTCTGTTTAATTTCTGAGTAGATAAACCTTCACCAATTTTAAAGAAATTATTGATTGAAACCGGTAATTTTCCTTTAGCATCAATGGCGCCAAAAATTAATTCGGCAGAAACTTCCTGAGCAATATCTCCGTTCTGATAGGTTACCACAACCGATTCGATATTATCAAAAGACTTGAATGGCAATAAAGTATAAGGTTTCGCAAAAACATCTAAAATAACGTTATTGTTTTCGGCAATTTTATCGATCCAAAGTAATTCTTTTTCTGTAAACTCGTGTTTTTTCCACGCTTTATCAGATTTATGAAAACCAATAATTACAGTGTTGTAATCTTTCAATTGAATATTTAAAGTATCGATATCCTGATGAGAAACTTCGGTCACATCAGCATATTTCTTTAAAGTCGATAAAAATGTGCTTCCCGAATCGTCTCCAAATTTTACGTAAGCAATTTTAGCTTTCGTTAAATCTTTAATCGGCAGAATTTCGTCTTTATTTTTTATAACCGTGATCGCATTTTCATACAATTTATATTGCAATGCGTTGTTAATTGGCTTATTCAAATCAGCATACAAATTGTTTGTATCGATAGGTTTGTAGTGATTTAGTCCAGCTTTATATTTATACTTCAATATTTTCTTAACCGAATAAGCAATTCTTTCATCAGTAATTAAAGTATCTGCATAAGCCTGTTTAAATTTTTCAACGGCTGTTGGCACATCTTCAGCAAAAAGTAAAATGTCATTTCCAGCTAAAAAAGCTTCTAAATCAATTTCACCAGGTTTTTTAAAATTACTGGCACCTTTCATATTCAAAGCATCGGTAAAAATCAAACCATTAAATCCTAATTCTTTTTTTAGGATGTTTGTTACTACATTATACGAAATGGAGGAAGGATAATTTTCACGAGTTTCAAGACTTGGTACGTTTAAATGGGCAACCATCACTGAAGCCAGTCCTAAATTGAACATTTTTTTGTAAGGATAAAACTCTAC
Organism: Flavobacterium sp.; assembly: GCA_039933895.1. Lineage (GTDB taxonomy): Bacteria > Bacteroidota > Bacteroidia > Flavobacteriales > Flavobacteriaceae > Flavobacterium. The sequence continues at coordinate 3,716 of JBDTNG010000121.1, forward strand.
ATCTTCTAGTCTTTCTTTGGAAAAATTGACCATCGGTAGTGTTTTATGCGAATCGGTTTCGGTATCACCATGTCCGGGAAAATGCTTTCCAGTAGAAAAAACACCTTGATTTTGAACCCCTTTCATTAAAGCAACGGCTCTTTTGGTTACCTCTTCTTTGTCTTCACCGAAGGAACGATTTCCAATAATTGGATTGTTTGGATTGGTATTGATATCGATAACTGGAGCGAAGTTGAATTGAATTCCCATTCGTTTCGTTTCTTTACCCATTTGTGAACCTAAATCTTCGATTAGTTTCATATCCTGAATGGCGCCCAAAGTCATATTCCAAGGATAACGATACGTTGAATCCAGTCTCATGCTTAAACCCCATTCGGCGTCATTACCAATAAACAATGGAATTTTAGACTTCGATTGAAAACGATTGGTTAGTTTTGCCTGACGAACCGGTCCACCTTGAAAAAAGATCAAACCACCCACTTTGTAATCAGTAACTAATTTATCGATAGCGTTAAAATGAACGGTATCCTTATTAGAATAAGCGGCAACCATGAACAATTGACCTAATTTCTCGTCAAAAGTCATATTAGAATAGATGCTATCTACCCATTTTTCTTCTGCAGGAGAATCTTCAAACAAGTTGAATCCTTCTTTTGAAGGATCTTTAAATTTTGCAATTAATGGATGATCTGTGTTTTTAGTTACGATATCATTTTTCACCACACTATTTTTAGTGGTGGCACAATTGACCATCATTAAAGTGAGAACAGAAAATAATAGTGATTTAAAAAAAAGATTTTTCATTATAATATTTTAAAAGAAACGACTATGCCAACTTTCTTCAGCGGGAATTTCCCAGGCATCATTGAATTCTTCGATAGTATTAACCAAATTATTAAAAACAATAGTCGAGCCCGAAACTGCTTTTTCTTTAGCCATTTTCTTGAATTCAATTAATGTTTTATGGGCAACAAAATCGCCGTTTTTGAAGGTAACGTTCATTTTATCAAGCAAATCAACGTCATATTTTTGTTCTAATTCTTGGATGAACTGAACGGATTTATCGATTGAACAACCAGTTGCAGCTTGTACATCTTGATTTACCGCAAAAATGATAAATCGATTGTATCTTAACAGGTAAGAAGCTTCAAGGCTAGTTCCGTGTGCGGCCCATTCGGTAACAAACGCTTTTACATCGTGGTCGATTTCAGAAATTTCCTCATCTGAAAACTTACGATTAGATTGGTAAATCCAAATTTTGGATTCTACAGGAAGTGTATTAAAATCTACAAACATACTTTTAAAACTAAAAGACAAAAGTAACCTTTTAGAATTATATTGAAGTATTCTTAGATACATTTTAGCATAAAAAAAGCCATTATGTTTGCGACATAATGGCTTAACAATAGATATTAATTAACCCAGATAAAAAATATTGCGAAAAAGCTTAATCTCGAATTGCGATTACAATCCATCTTTGAATTGTCCCGTCATAAACCAATTCAACAGTACCAACACCAGAAGTTGAAGTAGATGTACCAATTGTATCAATTTTATTAATAGCAATAGATGATGCTAAATGATCAATTTTCATGTTAACTGATGAAGAATTGTATAAAATAATATGTCTTCCATTTGTTCCTCCTGATATCCCAGCAATACTAAAATTATTTGTTGATCCTGTAAGTCTAAAAATGACTACATCAACGTTTGCTCCATTCAAATCAAGATTTAAATTATCAAAAGCTAAGTTTGGCGATGGAGTAAGTATTGTTATTAGAGCCACTCCGTAAGTTGAGTTATTAGCTGTAGAAACCAATTCATTTGCGCTTAAAGCCAATCCTTTTCCAACCTTGATATCAGCAACAATTCCCTGAGCACAAGTTCCTGTCAGTTTGGTTGTTACAGTTGTGTTATTCGTATTTGTAACTCTCATCGTTCCTTCAACATGCAAAGTTGATAATGGAGTTGTTGTGCCGATACCAACTTGGGAGAAACCAAGTTGAAAAAACAGTAAGAATACCACGCTTACTGTTTTAAAGATGTAGTTTTTCATCATGACCTTTGATTTAAATTTGCTTACTCAAAGTTAATTCAATAGTAAAAAAAAATAAAATTTAGACGATGAAAAACCGTAAAAATTGTTAAAAAACATAAATATCGATAAATAAACACAAAAAATCGATGAAATATATCATAAAAATTGCCAAAAAAATGAAATAAACTTATTTTACGTAGTAATTATCTTACTTAAAAGCTAAAGTATTAGATACCAAAGTTTTAAAAAATAGATACCAATCCGAAACCAATAGTTTTTCCATCATAATATGGAACATAAGCGGTGGTGATTTTTGGATTTTTTTTAGACTTAAATACCTTATTTATAGTTGGATATAACCAATAAGCGATTTTTGTGCTTAAAATCCCTATTCCTGCCCCAGCAGCAACATCAGTTAACCAATGACGATTGTTGTATATTCTGAATAATCCCGTTCCTGTAGCAACGGTATATCCTGAAATTCCGTACCAAATAGATTTATCTTTATACTCTTGGTATAGCAATTCGGCACCCATAAAAGCATTAGCAGTATGTCCGGAAGGAAAAGAATTAAAAGTAGTGTTATCAGGTCTTTGTTGGTGTGTAAATTTTTTTAAACTAAAAACCGTTGCAGCCATTATTAATGCAGAAGTGACTCCTATGACTGCTTTATCTTTGAGTTTATTTTTACCATGAACCCCCAAAGCCTCTAATCCAAAAGTAGCTGTAAAAGGCATGTATTGGGAAATATCATCAATTGATATCTTATTATCAATATCTTCGGTTACTTCATTCCTTATACTAGTATTGAATAACTCTAATTGATCATTATTAAGTCCTATAACGCCGTAACCAATTAGTACTACAGGTGCAATAAGTTGTTTGTAATTGAATTTTAATTGTGCAGGGAGAGATATAGAATCATTTTTGACAATTGTATCATTTATGATAATTTCTTGTCCAAACGAATCCTGAAAAGATATTATTAGTACTAAAAAGAAAACTATCCTTTTTAGTACTAATAAGTAATATGCTTTATAAGTCTTGAGCATTTGCAATTAATTCAGCAATATCCATTACTTTGACATCACTTTCTTTTTCTTTGAATTTTACACCATCGGTTAGCATTGTATTACAAAATGGACAACCTGCTGCAATAATT
>JBDTNG010000122.1:0-8377 GCA_039933895.1 Flavobacterium sp.
GTGATAGGAAAATTTTCTTCTTCAAAAAAATGAACATTGTTCATTAAAGAAACTGGATTTTCATTTATAGAAGTTTTTACTTCTCTTCTGGCGTGGTAAGAACCTTCACTAACATTAGTTAAAACGACCAAAGCAACTGTTAAATTAAATACTAGACTTTTCATGATGATTGATTTTTATTGTTGTTTATTTTTTGTTTTATAAAAGCATATAATAATATCCTATGCAAATATATATCTAAAAACAGGTATTTGGTTTTACATAGTACTAAAATTAACAATATTTTAACAAATTGAATTCGTTCATATCTTAAGTATTAAAGTTTTAAATTACTGTATTACAGCATACTTTAAGGTTAAAATCAATTTATTGGCAGAAGCGCCTAGATTAAAAAATTGTGATGATAAAATGTTAAATTATCGTTTTTTTATATCTTTACGTTAAACATAAATAATAGTAATGCAATCTAAGGCACAAACTGTAACCGAATATTTAGACGAACTTCCTAAGGAAAGAAAAAATGCTTTCGGAAAACTGCGTCAGATAATCTTGAACAAAATACCTAAAGGTTTTGAAGAGATAATTTCTTATGGAATGATTGGCTATGTTGTTCCGCATACTCTTTATCCGAATGGTTATCATTGTGATCCCAAATTACCTCTAGGGTTTGTTGCTATTGCTTCTCAAAAAAACTTTATTGCTTTATATCATATGGGCATTTACAGTAATCCAAAACTTTATGAATGGTTTACTACTGAATTTCCAAAACATAGTAAATACAAATTGGATATGGGTAAATCCTGTATTCGATTTAAAAAATGGAATGAAATTCCTTTTGAACTTATTGGTCAATTAATGGAAAAAATGACGGTAGATGATTGGATTAGTTGTTATGAATCGCTTTTGAAAACTTCAAAAAAATAGAACTGAACATTAACTTTAAACTATACCATTATGAAAATTATTAAAAAAATCTTTTTAGCTCTGGTTATGCTTGTTGCAATTATTTTAATCGCTGGTCTCTTTATGAAAAAAGATTATGCTATTGAAAGAGAAATTACCATAAACCAACCAAAAGACACTATTTTTAAATTTATAAAATTTGTCAAAAACCAAGACAAATTTAGTGTTTGGAACCAAAAAGACCCAAACATGAAACGTCATTATTCTGGAACCGACGGAACTGTAGGCTTTATTTACGGTTGGGAAAGTGAAGATAAAAACGTAGGTGTTGGTGAACAGGAGCTGAAAAAAATTACTGAAGGGGAAAGACTTGATTTCGAATTGCGTTTTAAAGTTCCTATGGAAGCAACCGACAATGCTTATATGACAACCCAATCCCTTTCTCCAGCACAAACTAAAGTAAAATGGGGTTTCTTTGGAAAAATGCCTTATCCTTTTAATGTTATGATGCCATTTATGGGGATGGACGAGGCCGTTGGTAAAGATTTACAAACTGGTCTTGATAACATGAAAACTCTTTTAGAGAAAAAATAATCGGTTTGATTTTAAATAATAAAAACGCCTTACTAAAAAATAGTAAGGCGTTTTTATTAAATTAATTTATAACTTATGCCTTTGCAGACAATAAAGCTATGATATCAGTCGCTTTAGCCATTTCAGCATATTTTGCAGCTGTTAAACCTTTTTCGTCTTTAACACCTATTCTTGCTCCTTTTTCAAGCAAAAACTTAACAACTTCTACTTTATTGTAACGTGCTGCATACATCAATGGAGTCATTCCTTCTGAAGTTTCATTCACATCTGCACCATACTCAATAAACTTTTTAACTGCATCTAAATCACCTTTGGCTACTGCAGTACAAAATGGTGATGGTCTAAAAACAATTTCGATATTGTTTTTACTTGAAACATTTGAAGTTGATGCAAAAGAAACATTTGCAAAAGCTACTAGAGCTAAACCGAAAATAATGATTGTTTTTTTCATGATGATTTTGATTTTAATTAATGATTGCATGTAAGACGATGGTAATTGAAGTCTGTTACAGCGTTTTTAAAACTCTAACATTTATTTAACGTTTCGCGTAAATTGTCTGTGTCCAATTATTGAGTACAAAGAACAAAAAAACCACGCAGAGCGTGGTTATTATATAATTAAAACTGAGTTAATTTATTGGTTTAGAAAGTGTAAAACATTCTTCTCTATTCGATCATTAATATTTGAAATATCAGCTTTTACAAAAGGTTCCCCTAAAATATTTTCAAACAATTCGATGTAACGTTCAGAAACAGAAGCAATATATTCATCAGACATATCTGGTATTTGCTGTCCATCCAATCCTTGAAAACCATTGGCAATTAACCATTGACGTACAAATTCTTTAGACAGTTGTTTTTGTGCTTCTCCTCCATCCTGTCTGTCCTGATATCCTTCTGCATAAAAATAACGAGATGAATCAGGTGTGTGAATTTCGTCGATAAGAACAATTTGTCCTTCTTTGGTCTTACCAAACTCATATTTAGTATCCACCAAAATCAATCCGCGGCTGGCAGCAATTTCAGTACCACGTTGAAATAAATCTCTGGTATATTTTTCTAAAACGATATAATCTTCTTCTGAAACAATTCCTTTAGCTAATATATCCTCACGTGAAATATCTTCATCGTGTGAGCCATTATCAGCTTTAGTTGATGGTGTAATTATTGGCGTTGGAAACTTATCATTTTCCTTTAATCCGTCTGGCATTGCAACTCCACACAAAATTCTTTTTCCCAAAGCATATTCTCTGGCAGCATGGCCAGAAAGATAACCACGAATTACCATTTCCACTTTAAAAGGCTCACATAAATGACCAACGGCTACGCTTGGATCTGGTGTAGCAATTAACCAATTTGGAACAATATCCTGGGTCAATTCCATAAATCTTGTGGCAATTTGATTTAGAATTTGTCCTTTGTATGGAATTCCTTTTGGCATTACGACATCAAAAGCAGAGAGTCTATCGGTTGCAACCATCACCAAAAGGTCATCGTTGATGTTATAAACTTCTCTTACTTTACCGTGATAAACTGATTTTTGATTGGGGAAATTGAAATTAGTTGTTGTAATCGTGTTCATTTTGTGTGTTGTTGTTTTTGCAAAAATAAGTTGTTTGATAGAGATACACAAAGATTCACAGAGATATACAGCAAATTTATTTTTTTAACGTTTGAATTAATTCACTTAGTATACCAAGTCCTTTGTTTTCTACTTTGTGAATGGTTTCGGAGTCTTCAACATTATTTGAATCGAAGAAAATGATTTTTACTTCATTTTTATCAATTTCAATATTTTTAATTTTTGATAATGGAATTTTGTATTTGCTTCCTGATTCTCTTCTCATATAAAAAAAGGCGGCAAATACTAATAGAATCAAACCAATAGGAATGGTACCACTTTGAGCTCTTACAATTGACAATGCAACCAAACAAAGCAATACAGCTATAAAAGCGTAGAACTTAAGACTTTTTATATCATTTTGTCTAATTGTTTTTGAAGATTTCTCTTCAATTGTTGCAACTTCTGACCAATTCCCTGAATTTGTTAAAAATAAATTTTCACCATTTATATTCACATATCCATTATCGTATTTAAAGTATTCTTTCATGCTATAGTTATTCTTCTTATCTGAGTAAAATTAATGCGACCCCAATTGGAGTCGCATATTATTTATTTAAATGTCATTAATCGTTATTTTCAATTTGCTTGTACGCGTCGATTACTTTTTTAACCAATCTGTGACGTACAATATCTTTATCATCAAGATACATAATTCCAATACCATCTACATCTTTCAGCACCAGAATAGCTTCTTTCAATCCAGAAATGGTTCTTCTTGGCAAATCGACTTGTCCTGGATCTCCAGTAATCATGAATTTGGCGTTTTTTCCCATACGCGTCAGAAACATTTTCATTTGTGAGTGCGTTGTGTTTTGTGCTTCATCAAGAATTACAAAGGCGTTATCCAATGTTCGTCCACGCATGAATGCCAATGGTGCAATTTGAATAATTCCCTTCAGGATATAATCTTCTAAAGTTTGTGGTGGCAACATATCACGCAATGCATCATACAAAGGTTGCATATATGGGTCTAGTTTTTCTTTCATATCACCAGGCAAAAAACCAAGGTTCTCCCCTGCTTCAACTGCGGGACGCGTTAAAACGATACGCTTGACTTCTTTTTCTTTCAAAGCTTTAACGGCCATGGCAACTCCTGTATAGGTTTTTCCAGTACCTGCAGGTCCGACAGCAAAAACCATGTCGTTCTTCGTCATCATGTCTACCAGTAATTGTTGGTTAGGTGTCATCGCTTTAATAAGCTTTCCACCAATACCGTGAACCAAAATTTTGTCATGGTCACCCATGCGTTGTTCTTCGCGAGAATCGCTTAAAATTACCCTATCAATTACATTAGAATCGATATTATTGTAACGGGTAAAATGAACCATCAATCTGTTGAAGCGTTTTTCAAACTCATCAAGCTCTTCTTTCTCTCCGAAAGCCTTTAACGTAGTACCTCTCGCCACAATTTTAAGCTTTGGGTAATACTTTTTAATGGTTTCAAGATGAGTGTCTTGTGCACCCCAAAAGTCTTTGGGGGCAATGTCGTGTAATTCAATTATTCTCTCGTTCAAAAGCAGGAAGATTAAATTAAAAAAATAAGTTAGCTTTGCATATCTCAAATCTAATAAATTTGCAGCAAATTTCCCGGAATAGTTATAAACAAAATGATGTCAATAATTACGCTTACTACTGATTTTGGCTTGAAGGATCACTTCGTCGGTGCTCTAAAAGGCAAGTTGATTTCAGAACATTCTGAAGTTCAAATCTTTGACATTTCTCATGATGTCGATTTGTTTAATATTTCGGAAGCAAGTTACATCATTAATGCGGCTTATAATAGCTTTCCTAAAGGAACAGTTCACCTTATTGGTATTGATAGTGAACGAACCAACGAAAATAAACACATTGCATTACAATGGAACGATCATTTTTTTGTGTGTGCCGATAATGGCATTTTGAGTATTCTGACACAAAAAATCGTTCCGCAGAAAATAGTTGAAATCAACATTCACGACCGATTACCTGATGGTTCAACAGATTTAGACGTTTTCGTCAAAGTGGCTTGTCATTTATCTAAAGGTGGTGCCTTAAGTGTTATTGGTAAAGAAATTAACCAAATCAAAATCATAAACGAATTACAGGCTGTAGCGGCTTCTGATTTCAACAGCATCAAAGGATATGTAGTTTACATAGACCATTATGGAAATTGTGTGACTAACATTTCGAAAAAAATGTTTACCGAAATTGGTAAGAATCGTTCGTTTGAGATTAAATTTGGCACTAAAAATTTCAAAAAAATACACAACAGTTATTCCGATTTTAAAATTTCGGAAAAATATACTTTAAAGGATTATGAAGGCGAAAAATTAGCGTTATTTAATGAAGCTGGTTTTCTCGAAATTGCTATTTATAAAAGTAATCCGCAAACAGTTGGTTCCGCCAAGTCATTGTTAGGATTAAAGTATCGTGATGTAATTAATATAGTTTTCAGTTAAAATAATCCTAAATCGTAAATTCTAAATTCCCAAATTCTTATGTTTGTACGCATCGTAAAATTAAGTTTTCACCAAGAAAATATTCCAGCTTTTTTGGAAAATTTCGAGTTAATGAAAGAGAAAATCCGAAATGCTCCGGGCAATCGTTTTTTGGAATTGTACCAAGATAAAAACAATAAAAGTATTTTTTTTACTTACAGCTATTGGGAAACTGAACAAGATTTAGAAAACTACCGAAACTCAGAATTGTTTTATGATGTTTGGACGTTTACAAAAAAATTATTTAACGATAAACCGGAAGCCTGGAGTGTAGATAAATTGGCTACTTTAGATTAAAAAATTAAACATTATAAATGAAAGCAATATTATTTAAAGAATTTCGCTCATTTTTTGGTTCGCCAATAGGGTATTTGGCCATCGCCATTTTCCTATTATTAAGCGGACTGTTTTTATGGGTTTTTGAAGGAGATTATAACATTTTAAACTCAGGGTTTTCAGATATGACTCCGTTTTTTACGATTGCGCCATGGATCATGCTGTTTTTAATTCCAGCGGTAACCATGCGTAGTTTTTCGGATGAAAAAAAACAAGGCACAATGGAATTATTGCTTACCAAACCATTATCTCTTTGGGAAATTGTGAACGGAAAATTTTTGGGTGCTTTTCTATTGTTGATTATTGCTATCATTCCTACATTGGTTTATGTGAAAGTAATTTATGATTTGGGTTTACCAGAAGGAAATATCGATTTTGGAAGCACTCTTGGTTCCTATTTCGGATTGTTTTTCCTGATGGCCAGTTATACTTCCATTGGAATTTATACTTCAACACTTTCTGACAATCAAATTGTGGCTTTTATCGTTTCTGTATTTTTATGTTTTGTGCTGTATTTCGGTTTTCAAGGCATTTCAAATTATCCAGTCTTTGGAAATTTTGGAAACTTTATATCTTCATTGGGAATGGATTATCATTACAAAAGTATGAGCCGTGGTGTTATTGATACCCGTGATGTTATTTATTTTGTAAGCATCACCATTCTGTTTTTATCGTTAACTGTTTACAAATTAAAATCATACAAACTGTAATGATACCTATCAAAAAAAAGAGCCTTAAAACTTTATTGTTTACCGTTTCGATTTTATTAATTGTGAACGCTATTGGAAGTCAGTTTTTTCATCGATTTGATTTGACACATGACCAACGTTATACTTTATCTAAAACCTCGTTAGACGTTCTTAAAAACGTTAAGGAGCCATTGTATATTGATGTTTTCTTAGAAGGAAATTTCCCTGCAGAATTCAAACGTTTGCAAAGTGAAACAAAACAAATTCTAGACGAATACAAAGCCTATAATCCAAATATCATTTATCAGTTTGTTAATCCTTTGGAAAACCCAGACGAAGCGGATGCTGTGATGAAATCTTTCATGGAACGTGGATTAACACCTGTTAATATAACTGTTGATGACAAAGGAAAACAATCGAAAGAAGTAGTTTTTCCTTGGGCTATTGCGACTTACAAAAACAAAAGTACCAAATTGCCTTTGTTGAAAAACCATTTAGGCGCTTCAACCGAGCAAAAAGTTGTGAGTTCAGTACAACATTTAGAGTATTCGCTTACTGATGCTTTTAACAAAATTACGACTGAAAAAAAGAAGAAAATTGCAGTCATCAGAGGAAATGGTGAATTAGACGATATTTTTAAAGCCGATTTTTTAAGAACGGTTCGTGATAGCTATTATATTGGTGCTTTTACTTTAGATTCTGTTGCCAAAAATCCAGTTAAGACTTTAAAAGAACTTCAAAAATACGATTTGGCCATTATTGCCAAGCCAAAAGAAGCGTTTTCTGATCAGGAAAAGCAGGTTTTAGACCAGTTTATCATGAACGGTGGAAAAACATTATGGCTCATTGAAAATGTCAGCATTGAAATGGAAAACCTAAATAAAACAGGTTCAAGTTTTGCTTTTGCTTTTGATTTAGGGTTAAACGATATGTTTTTTAAATATGGTTTCCGAATAGATCCAACATTGGTCAAAGACATGCAATCGGTTCCTATCGCATTAGCTTCCGGAAATAAAGGAAATGAAACCCAATACGAGAAATATCCGTGGTTTTATGCACCGTTTGTACTTCCAAACAGCAAACATCCTATTGTAAATAACATCGATGGTATCAAATTTGATTTTGCCAATCCAATCGACACTTTAAAAAATGGTATTAAAAAAACCATTCTGCTTCAAACTTCTCCTTATTCGAAGAAAATAGGAACACCAGTTGAAGTGAGTTTGAAAATGGTTAATGAAAAACCAAAACCAGAAGATTTCCCAGAAGGTGGTATGATTCCTTTGAGTGTTTTGTTAGAAGGTAATTTTACTTCGGTATACAATAACAGGGTTTTACCTTTCAAAGATGCTGGATTCAAAGCCCAAGGAAAGCCTTCAAAAATGATTGTGGTTTCCGATGGAGATGTGATTAAAAACCAATTAGATGAGCACGGAGAACCTTTAGAATTAGGTTTTGACAAATGGACCAATCAAATGTATTCTAACAAGGAATTTTTGATGAATTGTGTTAATTATTTGCTTGATGACAACGGACTTATTAACATTCGAAGTAAAGAAGTTGATTTACCGCTGTTAGATAAAGAAAAAGTATTCGAAAACTATACCTATACACAATTCATAACTATTGGATTACCACTGCTTTTATTGGCATTATTTGGGGTAGCTGTGACCTATTTGAGAAAAAGACAATTCGGCAAATAGTTGTTAATAAAAATGTTTTTAATACTGATTAGTTTACGATATATTTGTAAA
>JBDTNG010000123.1:0-7689 GCA_039933895.1 Flavobacterium sp.
AGTTTTCATAAAGTTTTCACCAATTAAAAACCCTTGAAAACCATAAGGTTGAAGTTCTTTGATGGCGTCAATAGAACTGATGCCGCTTTCTGAAACTTTGACGAATTCATCGGGAATATGAGCGGCTAATTCTTTACTGAAACCCAAATTGACTTCGAATGTTTTCAGATTGCGGTTGTTTACGCCGATCATATCTAAACTTGGCATAATTGCTTTTTCCAGTTCTTCTTTGTTGTGCACTTCCAATAATACTTCGAGGCCTAAAGATTGTGCAAATTCCGAAAGTTGTTTTATTTCCGGACGCGTTAAAACCGCTGAAATAAGCAGAATAACATCGGCACCATGGGCTTTTGCTTCTAGAATTTGGTATTCATCAACAATGAATTCTTTTCGTAGTAATGGAATATTTACACTAGCTCTTGCCAAAATTAAATCGTCTAAAGAACCACCAAAATACTTTGTATCTGTTAATACTGAAATCCCCGAAACACCGGCATTTTGGTAACCTAAAACCACTTCTTCCACTGAAAAATCATTATTAATTACCGCTTTGGAAGGAGAACAACGCTTATGTTCAGCAATAATTCCAGTCATGTTATTGCGTAACATTTTGCTTAAGGAATAAGTCCGTGTTCCAAACAAAGCAGAATTTTCAAATTGTGAAGTTGGAATTAACTTCTTTTTGAGTTCAATTTCTCTCTTTTTGTCGAAAATTATTTTGTCTAAGATATTCATGATTATTTGCTAAGTAGTTGTAGTTTTTTTAATCTTTCCAATGCTTGTTTGCTTAGTAAGCTTTCTTTTGCCAATTCAAACCCTTCTATAGGAGTACAATTTTTTACAGTAGCGATGGCCATTCCAGCATTAGCACAAACCACATTGTTTTGAGCTTCAGTACCTTTTCCGGATAAAATGGTTAAGAATATTTCTGCTGATTTTTCGATGGTAATACCCCCTTGAATTTCAGTTTCATTCAATTTGGCTACCTTAAAATCTTCCGGTTTGATAATTTGTTCAAAGTTTTTGGAGATGATTTTGGTGTTTCCTGTCAGAGAGATTTCATCATAACCATCTAAACTGTGTAAAATGGTAAAATTCGTTTCGGTATTTTGGTACAAATAAGCATACATTCTGGCCAATTCTAAGCTGAAAACGCCAACCAACTGGTGTTTAGGAAAACTAGGATTGACCATTGGTCCTAACATATTAAAGAATGTTTTTACTGCTAATTCTTTTCGGATTGGCGCTACGTTTTTCATTGCAGGATGAAAAAGCGGTGCGTGAAGCACACAGATACCGGTTTCTGATATACATTTTTCTAAAAAAGCGGCATCATTACTGAATTTGATACCCATGCTTTCCATGACATTACTCGATCCAGAAATAGAAGAAACACCGTAATTTCCATGCTTTGCAACGTTTATACCTGCACCTGCTGTGACGAATGACGCTAAAGTTGAAATGTTGAAAGTATCTTTTCCATCGCCACCAGTTCCGCATAAATCGATAGCATTATAATTGGCTAAATCAATTGCGATACAAAGTTCTAACAGCGCTTCGCGGAATCCAGAAAGCTCTTCGATGGTGATACTCCGCATCATATAAACGGTTAGGAAACTCGCAATTTGACTTGGATTATACAGTCCGTTGGAGATGTTTACCAGAATATTTTTGGCTTCCTCTTTCGATAAAGTTTCGTGTTGGATAAGTCGGTTTAATATTGTCTTCATTTTAATATAGATATAAGTTGTGCTAAGCTTCAAGCTTTTGCTTAAAACTAAATATTGATTTTCAGTATGTTATGTGTTAACTAGCTATTCAGCCAATTTTTCAGAATTTCTTTTCCATTAGGTGTCAAAACACTTTCGGGATGAAATTGTACGCCCCGCACATCGAAGGTTTTGTGTCGGAGGGACATGATTTCTCCATTTTCATCAATTGAAGTAATTTCCAAAGTTTCAGGAAAATCAGTGTTGCTCACTACCCAAGAATGGTAACGACCCACTTCAATTTGTTTATTTAAACCTTCAAAAAGTTTTTCATCATCAACAACAATATTCACATTCGTTGTCACACCATGGTATACCTTTTCCAAATTGGTTAGATTTCCACCGAAAACCTCTCCAATTGCCTGTTGGCCAAGACAAACACCGAGAATACTTTTGGTTGGAGCATAAGTTTTGATGACTTCTTTCAATAAACCAGCTTCATCAGGAATACCTGGGCCAGGAGAAAGCAGAATTTTATCAAAGTTTTTGATTTCATCAATGTCAAATTCGTCGTTGCGAAAAACAGTCACTTCGCAGTTTAAATCTTGGAGGTAATGCACCAAATTGTAAGTGAAACTATCGTAATTGTCTATGACTATTATTTTTTTCATGGTTTTGATTTTAAATGTTTTGAGCTAAATCCAATGCTTTGTTTAAAGCGCCTAATTTGTTATACACTTCCTGCATTTCACTTTCTTCATTAGAACTGGCAACGATTCCTGCACCAGCTTGATAATGCAATTGATGGTTTTTACTCAAAAAAGTACGGATCATAATTGCGTGATTAAAGTTACCTTCAAAATCCATAAAACCAATGGCACCACCATAGAAAGTTCGGTTGGTATTTTCAATAGTTTCAATCAATTGTAAAGCTTTGTGTTTTGGAGCACCAGATAAGGTTCCTGCGGGGAAAGTATCGGCAACAACCTGCATTGTAGTAGCGTTTGAATGCAATTGGCCACTTACTTTAGAAACCAAATGGATGACATGTGAGAAGAACTGAACTTCTCTATATTTTTCTACTTCCACGTTGTTTCCGTTTCGACTTAAATCGTTTCGGGCTAAATCTACCAACATGACATGTTCGCTATTTTCTTTTGGATCTTCAGAAAGTTGTTTGGCTAAAATAGCATCTTGTTCATCATTTCCTGTACGTTTGAAAGTACCGGCAATAGGATGAATTTCTGCTTTTCTGTTTGAAACAACCAATTGTGCTTCAGGAGATGATCCCATAATTTTGAAGTTTCCATAATCGAAAAAGAACAAGTAAGGAGAAGGGTTAATACTTCGTAAAGCACGATAAACATTAAATTCGTCACCTTTGAAACCTTGCGTGAATCGTCGTGATAAAACCAATTGGAATACATCACCACGGAAGCAATGTTTTTTGGCTAAAGCCACATTGGATATAAAATCATCATCGGATAAATTAGAAACCGAATTACCTTCTTTAACGAAAGAATAAGACGCAAAGTTTTTGGTTTGTAATATCTGCTCTATTTCTGGGATATTATTTTGATTGTCGATGCTATGACAAAAAATATAAGCTTCGTTTTTAAAATGATTTATCGCAATAATATTTTGGTAAACAGCATAATAAATATCTGGAATTTGTAAGTCGGATTCTTTCTTTTCAATGGTTACTTTTTCAAAATAACGCACGGCATCATAAGAAATATAACCAAACAATCCGTTGTTGATGAATTTGAAATCCTGATTTTCCGACTGAAATTGGGAAGCAAACTCCTGAATGTTTTCGATTACGGTTTTGTTATTTTCAATGTTGATTTGCTCGGAAGTTCCATCAGGAAAAGCTTTTGTGATGACTTCATTTTCAATTTTGATACTCGCTATTGGGTTACAGCAGATGTACGAAAAACTATTGTTGTTAGCATGGTAATCACTACTTTCAAGCAGAAGACTGTTGGGAAATTTGTCTCGAATTTTCAAGTAAATACTCACTGGCGTAATGGTATCAGCAAGAATTTGTTTGTAGTTAGTGTGTAATTTATATGTTCTCATGTTGTGATGTTTCATTTTAGACAATAAAAAAAAGGCTTGTCGTGATTGACAAGCCTTTTTATATATTTTGTTTTTAAAAAATACTATAGAGGATTAGTTCACGACGTTTGACGTAAATTGTTCCACCACCAGCTATTGTTTAAAATTGTGTTCATGTTCTAATTGTATGATGCAAATGTATATAAATGTTTTTTTAAAATCCAAGTTTTATATAAAATTAATTTTTAAGCTATAGGTTTTAATTTATTAAATTATTCAAATAAGATAATTAATTATTGTTTTACGATAATTAATTATTATATTTGTCAAGTATAATTTTAATTTTAAATCATGAAATTAGTAAGAATCATATCGGCAATATTATTTTATTTATCACGAACATTGTCAATTGGCTATTTTTTAACCACTTTGCATCTGTTTGTTTCTGTTGTTTTTAAGCTGTCTACTTTGAGAGTGAATGAAGATAATAGCTTTGCTATTTGTTATCCTTTTACTGACAAAAAGTTTTTGCTGGGTAGCGAATTTACTTTCGCTTATGTTTCAGAAATGGTGCTTATTATCGGTTTTTACGGCTTGTTTTTTTGGTTGTTGGGAAGTGTTTTTCAAACTTTCAGACAGAACCCATTATTCACAAAAAAAGGAATTCAAAGCTTAAAATTATTCTGCATTATTAATTTAGTGCTTTCTCCTTTGTTATTTGGATTTTTGAGTATGATTTCTAATGAAGATTTACCTTTTTTCGCTATGATAACAGCCCATGCCATTATTGGGGTCTTTGCTTATTTTTTAATGTCTATTTTTAAAGAAGGCGTTGGACTTCAGGACGAACAAGACTTATACATATAAATTATGCCAATTATAGTAAACATAGATGTAATGCTCGCTAAGAGAAAGATGCAGTCGAAAGAGTTGGCAGAAATTTTAGACATCACTCCGGCCAATCTATCCATCTTAAAAACGGGAAAAGCCAAAGGTATCCGGTTTGAATCCCTCGAAGCAATCTGTAAGGCCTTAGATTGTCAGCCGGGCGATATTCTGGAATACATCAGCGAGTAACATCAATTAAATAGCATATAATTATCGGCACCAATTTGGCGTCGACAGGAATCGTTTTGCCTTTTTTTTACAAATAATAATCATCAATAATCATCAAAAAATGAACACATTAGCAATTAAAAATCTCGTTAAGAAATACGATAACGGGGTGCAGGCGATTGATACTATTTCGCTTGAAATCACCAACGGCATGTTTGGACTATTAGGACCAAATGGTGCTGGAAAATCATCCTTAATGCGAACCATAGCCGGATTGCAGCAACCTGACAGCGGAAGTATCGAATTTAATGGAGTTGACATTCTTGAAAACCCGAATTACATGCGTCAGCACTTAGGGTATTTACCACAGGAGTTTGGCGTTTATCCAAAAATTTCGGCCTACCGTTTATTGGAGCATTTGGCTATTTTGAAAGGAATTGTCAACAAAAAAGACCGTCATGAGCAGATATTAAGCTTATTGCAGCAAACCAATTTATTGGAACATAAGAATAAGGCAGTTCATACGTTTTCCGGTGGAATGCGTCAGCGTTTTGGAATTGCACAAGCGCTTTTAGGAAATCCAAAAATCATTATTGTAGACGAACCTACGGCAGGTTTGGATCCTGAGGAACGCAACCGGTTCAATAATTTATTGAGTGAAATAGGGGAGAACATTATTGTGCTTTTATCAACGCACATCGTAGATGACGTTCGTGATTTATGTACCAATATGGCCATAATTTCCAATGGAAAAATGATTTTGGAATCCAAACCGGACGAATCAATTGCAGCTTTGAATGGTAAAATTTGGACAAAGACGATTGAAAAATCTGAATTAGAAGCCTATAAATTGAAAACAAACCTTGTCTCATCTCAGTTGTTATCTGGGAAAATGAATATTCGAGTGTATGCTGAAACACAACCATCAGATGATTTTACGAATGTTTCTCCGGATTTAGCCGACGTTTATTTTACCGTTTTATTTCATAACCAAAATAAAGAGATAAGCCATGTTTAGAAGATTATTGCAATTCGAATGGCATTATCATACAAGAAGCTTGTTATTTTATGTCGCATTTTTGGTTTATCTGTGTTTCGGGATTTTAATTGGAGGTGTTATAAACGCTAGTTTTCCTGGGATTCACAAAAATTCACCTTACATGATTACGTATTTTATTGGGTTATTTTCCATGAATACCGTTTTTTCAACCACAGTATTTGTTGCTCAGTCCTTTTTACGTGAATGCGAGACAAAATTTGATTCTATTATTTATGCGACCCCGGTTTCAAAATGGAGTTATCTGGGAAGTCGTTTTACAATGGCTTTTTTAATCAGTGCTTTCTCCTTTGCCATGTTTGTTTTGGGTTTGCTGATCGGGCATCAGTTAATTGCCGTGCAAAATGATGAAATTGATTCTTTGTCACTATTGAATTATGGTTGGCCATTTATAACCTTTGCTTTACCTAATATTTTCTTTTGCACATCTGTTTTGGCAGGTTTAGCATGGTTAACTAGAAGTAAACTAATCATTTATGTTGGAGGTCTTTTCATTTTTATATTATATACTGTAGGATCTATTTTTTCTAATTCACCTGTATTTGCGGGGGCTTCACCAGCTTCTGCGGAAGCAATGTCGATCGTAGCAAAATTGGATCCGTTTGGTTTGGCTGCTTTTTTTGAACAAAGCCGTTATTGGACAGCTGTCGAACGTAACGCTAATAATATCATGATGAGTGGTAATTTTTTGTTCAATCGTGTCTTGTTTTTATTACTTTCAATTGGAATCTTAGTAGTTTCGTATCGTTTGTTTTCTTT
This sequence comes from Flavobacterium sp., assembly GCA_039933895.1. GTDB lineage: Bacteria > Bacteroidota > Bacteroidia > Flavobacteriales > Flavobacteriaceae > Flavobacterium. The sequence continues at coordinate 6,643 of JBDTNG010000123.1, forward strand.
CCGAAAAATGAAAACAAAAAAAATGAAGAAAGAGAAAGTTTTAGAATCTAAAGTTATTGTTTCTAAATTCATCCGACTTCAAAATATAGAATTTCAAACGGTAAAACATAATTTTGAAGTTTTAAAGAGTTTTGTTAAAATAGATGTAGCGCTCATCATTAAAGGTATTCCGTTTTTATTGATTGTTATCTTGCTGGGAGGATTACTTGCTATTGAAATCAAGGATGAGATTAATGGAGGTATCCGGATGGCCGAAAGTCTTGCCACAACTGGGCTTTTGGTAAGTACGATTTTGGACAGGCTACCTCTTGTTTTGGTATTAATTTTACTTTTTTACAGTAATGAATTGGTTTGGAGAAGTACATCGGCAAGATTTGAAATGCTCGAAAATGTAACGCCGTACAATCAAAGTATTGTTTTTATTTCGAAGTTAATTTCGCTCTCTATTATACCTTTTTTACTGATTGTATTGCATATTCTGATTGGTATATCCTTTCAGTTATTTAAAGGAAATGCGCCTATAGAGTGGGGTTTGTACCTTTCGTTATTCTATTTTATGGGATTACCGCTGGTATTTGTTTCGGCATTGATTCTGACGATACAAAATATAATTCGCAATCGGTATATAGGTTTGGTTGCGACATCCATTATCACACTTTTATGGAGCACTGGTGTTGGAGGATTGGTAGGTATTAATCATCCTTTATTTCGATTTGCTGAAACATTAAAGATGGAATATTTTGATTTGAATGGTTTTGGAAAATATGCTTTTTCGTTTCATATCAAAATGCTCTATAGTTTTGGAATTGCGTTGGTTTTATTCTTTTTTAGTACACTTTCAATCAAAAAAGTCATATTTCAATCGAAAATGCAATAAAAAAAGCGAAAAGTAATTTTGTAAAAAAAATGATTTTATTGGTTGGAGGATTGCTTTTGACTGGCTTTGGAAGCTATATCTATTATGAAACCAACATCAAAAGTCCATATTTAACAAAAGAAGACAAACAGAATTGGAGTCAGTTGTATGAACAGAAGTTTCAAAAATTT
>JBDTNG010000124.1:0-6527 GCA_039933895.1 Flavobacterium sp.
CGTAAAAGCGAAATAAAACATAAGACAACAAAAAAGTAATACAGAAATAAAGCATTACAACCAAAACAGTTGGCCATTCATAAGAAGTTTGAAAAATCAAATTTCTTAAAATGACAGACACAATACTGTAGTGAATTAAATAAGCAGCATAAGACGTTTGGCTTACAAAATAAATACTTGATGCGAATATTGATTTGGAGGTTTTCCAAAAAATAAAATACGGAATCGTTAAAAAGAAAATAGTAGACGAAAGTGTAAAATAAAAAACAGAAAAATACATTGGACAAGTCACAATATCAACTGCCAGAACGTTTAGAATCACAAATTGAAGCAAAAACAAATGCGCTGCTAAAATCAAAAAATACACTCTGTACGAATACAAAAAATTGGAATAAAAATGATGCAACCAAGCCAAAAGCACCCCATAGAGTATGGTATCAAACCTATAAATCACAAGCGATTTTACATCAGTATTCCAAAGCCCCATAGTAGTTATCCTATTGCTCTGCAAATGAAAATAACGCAAAACATGCGCTATAAAAATCAATAAAAGAATAGCAAATAAAAAAGTCCGTTTTTTTGAAAATCGGTAACTAAACTTCAAAAAAACCAACAAACTGAATGGCAATAAAACATACGTCCATTCTTCAACCGACAAACTCCATGATTCTGAAAAAAAGCTAATCGAGTAATGACCAAAATTTTGAAAAAATAAAAAATACTGATACCAATATGCTGAAGGATAACCTAAGTAAAAGGCGATAACCAGATTAACTAAAAGAATTAGATAGTAATTGGGTAACGTACGAAACCACCTTCTTTTGAGAAAAACAAACACATATTTCAACGAAAAATCATCTGAAACATACTGCCTCAGTAATATAGAACCTATCAGATAACCACTTAACACAAAAAACAACTCAACACCTGCAAAACCAAACAATCCACTTAAAGAGATTATAATTGGATTTGAATTGTCTACTAAGTAATAAATATGTGAAAAAAGCACCAACAAAATAGCCAAAGCCCGAATTACATCCAATCCAAATATTCGCTTATCATTTTGTTTTTCTAATGTGTTCATTTCAGCTATATTTGTATCTATTTCTATTTTGTTATGATTTTAAAATCAAAGATATACAAATATTTGATATTTACATTTTTCCTTTCAGGTCTGTTAGGAACGAGTACTTTTTGCTTGATGTCGAACCGCCACAAAGGTATTATTAAAACTTTTTTTCTTCAAAAGACAGGTTTGGTTGATGGCACTTGGGTTGTAAATAGTGATGCTAAAGAATACAAAATGCGCTCTCCTACTTTCTTAATTGATGGCATTTACAAATCGATGGAAGGACCGAAAGCTTCTCGTTATATACAGTTAAATCAATCCGACAAATTGCTTTGGATCACTGGTTTTAATGTAACTGCTATCGATGCTAAAACAAATGAACCAATTTCTAATGATTTCATCTGTCATATGAATGTTGATATTAATGACGCTCAGTATTACAGTCATTTTCAGTTGGAAGATAGAATTGGCAAACAATATCCTCGATTGACCTCTTTGTCTAACGGAATTGAAAGTTTTGATTTCCCAAAGGGTTATGGCGTTCCTATTGCCGGGAATGATTATTTGAATGTAACCACACAATCGCTAAATCATAATTTACCTGATATTTTCAAACAAATAAAACACGAAGTCACTGTTAAATACGAAGATTACAATAAGATGCAAAAGCCTTTAATGAGCAAAACGGTTTTTATTGAATTACCTTACGACAAAAATGATCCGTTTAAAGAGCCTCTTGATCCAGCGAGTAATCAATGTATTCCTGTGGAAACCAAAAACCACAGTTACGATGATGGAAAAGGAAATATGCTTTCGGGACATTGGGTGATTCCAAGGGGTATAAAAACCTACAGAAGTTCAATTACAGACCAACTACAGATAAAAGACAGTTTAAGGCTGCACTTCTCGGCACCACACGTTCATCCATTTGCAACAGCTATTAGTGTTTTTGACAAAACGACAAACAAGACCATTTTTACCTGCAAAGTGACTAATTATAAAAACAAAATTGGGATTACTAAAATCGAACCGTATAGTTCCGAAACTGGCGTTTGGTTGTACCAAAATCACGAATATGAGCTAGTCTTAAACGTAGATAATACTTCCAAAATTGAACAGGATATGATGGGCAGTATGTTTTTGTTTTTTTATGATGCCGAATTGGATGCCAAAATCAGTCGTTAATCACCTATAATCTGAAACATTCAAAAGTGCGCCATTGGCGTAATTTTCAAGTTGATCAATAGTAAAAATTTCTTTACCAACAGTTTCAATCGCAACTAACGAATTGGATGCTTTCAAATCAAGAAATCGTTGCAAATCAACAAAATTTTCTGAAGTACTTTTTCGGATTTCTCCTTGCATATCAGTATCAACTACACCAGGATAAATAGCAATTATTTTTGCTCCATTTTCAAGTGATTCCTGTTCCACAGCAATTGTTTTGGTCATCATATCTATTGCGGCTTTCGAAGCACAATACAAAGACCAGCCAAAATAAGGTTTAACGGCCGCACCAGAAGAGATGCTAATTATTTTTTTGGAACAATTCCAAGTTTGCGTTTCCTTTAAAAATGTTGCGCTGAGCACAAAAGGAGTAATTGTATTCAGTTGAATAATTTGTTGTATTTGGGCAGCTGAATTATTTTCAATTGGACCAATTTTACCCAAAGTACCCGCGTTATTAATAAGTGTAATTTTTTGAACCTCTGCTGCATTGATTGTTTTAAACACTGCTGAAAAAGAATTTTCAATACCATCAGCGTTACTTAAATCTAAAACAATTTGAGTTACATCTTTATATTCTGGAGATTGATTTTGGGTTCGGGCTATTGAAATAATTTGGTATCCATGGTTTTTATAAGCAGATACAATTCCGCTTCCAATCCCTTTATTTCCTCCCGTTATTATTAAATAGTTTTTCATTAACAAACTAAAACAGTTTCTCAATGATCATTTCTTCACTGATTCCTTCAGCATCAGCTTTGTAGTTTTTAATAATACGATGACGTAAAATCCCAGTTGCAACGGCTTGAACATCTTCAATATCTGGAGAGAATTTACCGTTGAGTGCTGCATTGGTTTTGGCAGCCAAAATTAGGTTTTGTGATGCTCTTGGTCCTGCCCCCCAATCCAAATAATTTTTAATAAACTCATTAGACAAAGCATTATCCGGACGCGTTTTGGAAACTAAGGTAACCGCATATTCGACTACATTATCTGCAACAGGAATTCTTCTGATTAACTGTTGGAAATCGATAATTTCTTGCGCAGTAAATAATGGATTTACTTTTACATTAGCATCGGAAGTAGTACTTTTTACCACTTGTACTTCTTCTGCAAAAGAAGGATAATCTAATTTTATAGCAAACATAAAACGGTCTAATTGCGCTTCAGGTAACGGGTAAGTTCCTTCCTGCTCAATTGGGTTTTGCGTTGCCAATACAAAAAATGGTAAATCTAATTTATGATGTTCACCAGCAATAGTCACCGCTTTTTCCTGCATGGCTTCTAACAAAGCAGCTTGTGTTTTAGGTGGTGTTCTGTTTATTTCATCAGCAAGAATGATATTGGAAAAAATGGGCCCTTTCAGAAACTTGAAGCTACGATTTTCATCGAGAATTTCACTTCCTAAAATATCAGATGGCATTAAATCTGGGGTAAACTGAATTCTTTTGAAGTCTAAACCTAAAGCCTGTGCGATGGTATTGACCATTAATGTTTTGGCTAATCCCGGAACACCAACCAATAAGGCGTGTCCACCAGAAAAAATGCTCAAGACAATTTGGTTAACCACATCGTCCTGACCTACAATAATTTTTGCGATTTCCTGTTTTAGCTCTTTTTGTTTTTGAACCAGGTTTTGAATGGCAGCAACATCAGACATTTGACTATATTTTAAATTAAAAAAGAGTTAGCTCTATGAAATCATAAAACTAACTCTTTTTTTGAATTAATAAAAAAATTATTTTTTCAACCAATTATTGGTAAAAACGCAATCACGGTATTCACCATTGATTTTCACATACGTTTCTTTAATTTTTTCTTCAGACCATTTTGCAATGGCTTTGATTTGTTTTTCTTTAAGCGCTAATTCTTTCAAACGACCATAATCTTTAGAATAATCGGCAGTGTGCTCATCATAACGATTTGTTACAGTAACGATTTTATAGAATTTTTTTCCAGAACGATCTTCATCCATAACTGGTGTAGAGATTTCATTGTCTTTTAAACTAGACACCAAATTGTATAAAGAAGGGTCCATTTTTGTCAATTCGAAACGAGTATCCTGTGTTTTAGGATTGGTTAGAACACCACCATCGTTACGTGTTTCTTTTTCATCAGATAAAGAACGAGCCGCTGCTGCGAAAGTAAGTTCTTTATTCAAAATTCTTGTACGAATTAATTCTGCTTTTTCTTTTGCTGCTTTTAATGCTTCATCAGAAACTTTTGGAGCAATAACGATATGACGTAAATCTACTTCTTGACCTCTGATTTTTTCAAGGAAAATAATATGATATCCGAAATCGGTTTCAAACGGTTCTGAGATTTCACCTTCATTTAAGCTAAAAGCAACATCTTTGAACTCTTTTACGAATTGTGTTCTACGGTTCATTTTATAAAACCCTCCAGTAGAACGGGATCCTGGATCTTCTGAATACAAAACTGCTTTACTAAAAAAACTAGCTCCATTTTCCTGAATATCTTTTTTAATAGATTTAAGCTGATCGATAACTTTTTGCTTTTCTAGTTGTGAAACGTCTGGTTTAACCACAATTTGCGCTACTTCCATTTCGGCACCAAAAGTTGGTAATTGATCTTTTGGAATTGATTTAAAAAAATTACGAACCTCTTCTGGCGTAATAGTGACTTCATCAACCACTTTCTTTTGCATTTCAGCTGTAAGTCGGTTTGTTTTAATGATATCAAAAAGCTCGGTTCTAAAATCCTGCTCGTTATTTTTTTTGAAATATTCTATTACTTTTGGCATTGAACCTAATTGCTCTACCATGTAACTTAATTGCTCTTCCAATTTTGCATTTACATCGGCATCGGTAATCACAATACTATCCTGAACAGCTTGGTGTGCATATAGTTTGTCTTCTAATAATTTTCCTAGCATTTGGCAACGAGAAATATCTTTAATATCTGCTCCTTGGCTTGAAAGTTCAATATAGGTTTTATCAATATCTGAATCTAAAATAACATAGTCACCCACGACGCCAATAACGCCATCTACTTTTGGTTTATTTCCTTGGGCTGAAGCTCCTAAGGAAACAGCTAAAAGTGTTAGTATTAAATTTAATTTAAAGTTTAAAATTTTCATTTTTAATTATTTATGGGCATTATTATTTTTTCATTATCGCTTTCAATCTTTCGAAAACGTCTTGGTTTACAGAAACTTTGAATTCCTTTTTCAAATCAGAAACCCAGTTTTCTTCAAGATATTGTTGATAATCGTTAATTAGTTTACCACGAGTCTCATCAATTGTTTTTGGTCCAGCAGGATCTATTTTGGATACTTTATTTACAAAATAAAATTCCCCTTCTTTATAAACGTCTGAAACTCCTTTTTTAAATTTGATGTTTTTAGAAAGATTTTCTGAACCTTCTTCAACAACTTCTTGTTTGATCATAACGTTTACCACGTCTTTTGTATTCAAATTTTCTTTGATAAAATCACCTGATTTATCATTTTTCAAAAGCTTTCTTGCTTGATCAGCAATTTCCTTTTTAGTAGACGAAGCAACAAGTACTTCAGCTCTATTTTTCCATTGGTATTTCGCTTGATTTGCTTTGTAGTAATTATCTAATCCAAGCGTATCTTGTTTTGCTTTATTCCAGATTTCTCTTTCCATTAAATCAAAAAGCAACAAACCATCACGATATTCTTCAATAACATTAGCAAATTCAGGGAATTCACCTTCTAAATTATCGTTATAATAGTTGTTTAATTGTGCGTCAACAAAGTTTTGGTAAACAAAATCAACTAATTTCCCAATAGGTTTGATTTGTAAGTTTGCTTTTTCTTGAGTTTCAAGCTCAGCTAAGAAAGCAATAGCGCTTATTTTTCTATCTGCAATAGTAAGAAGCGTTTCGTTGTAATCTCTTTTATTTGCTGGCAGTGTCCATGTACCTTTGTAGTAATCATCAGTAACTAAAGCTTTGGCAGTTGCAAAAACTTTTGCATCAGTAGTCACTACATATTTTTTATGAAGTTTTGTTAAAAGTGAATTCGTAATTAGTCGAGAACGATCGTCTTTTCTAATTTTTGAATCCAATTCTCTTTCCATTTCCTCTAATTTTTTTATTGGATGTTTGTCGATTAATTTCACAATATGCCATCCGAATTGGCTTTCAAACGGCTCTGAATACGTATTGGTCTTTGTTAAACCGAAGGCAACGTTTTCAAACTCTTCTGAACTCAATTGTCCTGAAGCAAATCGAGGTAAAAGTC
>JBDTNG010000125.1:0-5647 GCA_039933895.1 Flavobacterium sp.
CTGATGCAATCTTTGTCCGCTCATATAGAAAACCAAGGTGTCGTCTGTTCTAGCCCAATCTTTCCATTGACTTGGCACCACCGATTTCAAATCAAATAAGGTCAAAAATCGTACGCCACGAGCATGTTCACGAGCTGTCAACGGAATTCCTGTGTAAGCAGCAGCGCCAAATGCAGCGGAAATTCCAGGGATAATTTCATAGTGAATTTCGTTTGCTTTCAATACTTCCAATTCATCTAAAATGTTAGAAAAAAGCGACGCATCACCACCTTTTAATCGCAATACTAATTTCCCTAGCTGTGCAAATTCTACCATCAAATCGTTGATGTCACCTTGTGGCGTATGAATTCCTTTTGAACATTGTTTACCAACATAAATAACTTCTGCATCTTTACGAGCATTGTCAAAAATCATCTCTGGTGATACCAATCTGTCAGTTAGAATCACATCCGCAGTTTGCAGGTATTTTAGCGCTTTAACACTTATTAAATCGGGATCTCCAGGGCCTGCGCCAGCTAAAATTACTTTCCCTATGTTTTCTATTTTCATTTGTTGAGTCTTAAAATTTTAAAGACGAAAGAATTACTATTAATTCGCCAAGGCTTCTTTTTTATCATATTCAAACAAACCTTCAATGGATAAATAACGTTCTCCAGTGTCATAATTGAAGGTTAAAATTGTGGCTCCATCAGGAATAGCATCTAACTTTTTAGCTACTGCCGCTAAAGAAGCTCCTGTAGAAATTCCTGCTAAGATTCCTTCTTTTCTAGCAAGGTCTCTCGCAAATTCGAAGGATTCGTCTTTGCTGACCTGTATTACCTCATCAATTAATTCGCTTTGAAAAATACTCGGCACAAAACCTGCTCCAATGCCTTGCAATGGGTGTGGTCCAGGTGCTCCTCCGCTCAATACGGGAGACAATTCAGGCTCTACTGCAATGACTTTCAAATTCGGAAATTTGGCTTTCAATACTTTGGCAACTCCTGTAATATGTCCGCCAGTCCCTACTCCTGTTATGATGTAGTCCAATCCTTCTGGAAAATCGGCAATGATTTCTTGTGCTGTCGTTTTTTCGTGAACAGCAACATTCGCCGGATTGTCAAATTGTTTTGGTGACCAAGCATTTGGAGTGCTTTCAACTAGTTCCGCTGCTTTTTCAATGGCACCTTTCATTCCTTTTTCACGAGGAGTCAACACAAATTCAGCACCATAAATTTCCATTAGCTTTCTGCGTTCCACACTCATCGATTCTGGCATTACTAAAACCACTTTATAGCCTTTAACCGCTGCTACCAAAGCCAATCCAATTCCTGTATTACCTGAAGTTGGCTCGATAATGATGCTTTCTGAATTTAGTAATCCTTTGCTTTCTGCATCTTCAATCATCGCCAATGCTATTCGGTCTTTAATACTATTTCCTGGATTGTTTTTTTCCAACTTAATCCATACTTTTTTGGCAACTCCATATAAGTTATCCAATTTAACTACAGGTGTATTCCCTATTGTTTCTAAAATGTTATTTGCTTTCATTTCGCTTGATTTTAATTTTTTAAGGTGCTCAATGGCGTTCGCCTTGCAGGCTCGAGCCATCCGCTTAAATTTTATTTGTTGAATGTGTTGTTTGTTTTTAATATGCTTTTAATGTTACTCTTGATGTAATCGTTTACTTTGGTACTGTAATTGAATATTTCTCGCTGTAATGACTTACTATGTTACTGTAATTGTTTATTGTGACACTGTAATTGAATATTTCACACTGTAATTATTTATTTCTTCCCTCTTCTCCCTTCCTAAATCATAAAATTCAAAGGTTCCGGAAAAGGTGCTGCATTCTTAATAATGATTTCACTTTTATGATACACTAATGATTTTGCTGGAATGGAATTCGTAATCCAAACATTCCCTCCAATAACCGATTCATTCCCAATCGTTGTTTTTCCACCTAAAATGGTAGCATTGGCATAAATGATTACGTTGTTTCCTATCGTTGGATGTCTTTTTTCTTCAGCCTTATCTTTACTGACAGTTAACGCTCCAAGCGTAACACCTTGGTAGATTTTCACATCATTCCCTATCACCGAAGTTTCTCCAATAACAATCCCAGTCCCGTGATCGATAAAAAATCGTTCTCCAATTTCAGCCCCCGGATGAATGTCGATTCCCGTTTTGCTGTGCACATATTCTGAAATCAATCGTGGTAAAACTGGAATCTGTTTTTTCCAAAGCTGATGCGATATTCTATAAATTGCTATCGCAAAAAAACCAGGATATGCTACCAAAACTTCGCTTCGGGATTTTGCTGCTGGATCAAATTGAAAAACAGCTTCTAAATCGAATTCCAACCATTGATGGATGATTTCCAGTCCTTCAAAAAATTGATTAACAAATGTTTCTGTATTATCGGTATGTGTAAGAACGAGGTTTAAAAATTCGGTTAAATCAGATTGCAATTGCTTTTCTTTTCTCAAGAAAAAATCATATTCAGAATATGCTTCTCCAATTGAAAACAGCCAGTAAAATAGGTCTTCAACCCAAGCTTCTGCTTTTACTTTGTCAGGTAATTTTTGGACTTTTGCATTGTTCTTTGTGTAAATGGAATGTGTCATATTAATTGGCTAAAAAGAGTAAAGCTCCGACTGTATTATGTGTTGTTTCATCAATTAAAATGGCATTCCCACTTTTAGAATTGTCTTCAAAAGCATCAAAAAACAATGGCTGATTCGACTTTAATGAAATTTGTCCGATGTCATTCAGTCTAATTTCATTTGCATCACTAAACTGCCATTCATTACTATTCCATTTGGTGTCAACCGATTGAATTTTGACACGTACCTTTTTGAAACGGTGTTGTAAAATGTAGGTTTTACCAATTTGCAATGGCGTATGATCCAACCAGGAAACCCAAGTTTTGATTTCGTTGGAAGTAATAGGCAATTCATTAATTTTCACAATACTATCGCCACGACTGATATCGATATTGTCTGATAAATGCAAAACCACATTTTCTCCGGCTTTGGCTTTTTCAATATTGTCCTGGTGTTTTTCAATATGTGTGATGGTAGTTTCTATTCCTGAAGGCAGAATTTTAACCTTATCTCCTACCTGATACGTCCCACTTAATACAGGTCCGGCGTATCCTCTGTAATCATGGTTTTCCTCATCTTTTGGACGAATAACCCATTGCACTTGGAAACGAGAGGCCAAGTTTTCACTTGTAGGAACTTCAATGTATTCTAGTGTTTTCAATAAAGTATCTCCTTCAAACCAAGGTGTTTTGGCCGATTTTCCGACAATATTATCTCCTTCTAGAGCACTGATTGGAATGTAAACGACTTCGTCGAAATTTAAATTGGTTTTCAGTTTTTCAAAATCTGCTTTAATGGTATCAAAAACAGCTTCGGAATAATCCACCAAATCGATTTTATTCACCGCAATGATGGCTTTTTTAATGCCTATTAAAGAACCAATACTAGCGTGTCTTTTCGTTTGAGTTGTAATACCTTTTCGAGCATCCACCAGAATAATAATCAAATCAGAATTTGAAGCTCCGGTAATCATATTTCGTGTGTATTGCTCGTGTCCAGGCGCATCTGCAATGATGAATTTTCTGTTTTTAGTTGAGAAATATTTGTAAGCAATGTCAATCGTAATTCCCTGTTCGCGTTCTGCACGTAATCCATCGGTGATTAATGATAAATCGATTTCAACACCTTCCTGCTTGGTTTGTTGTTGTAAAATACCCAATTGATCGGTATGAATACTATCGGAATCGTAAAGCAGACGGCCAATTAAGGTACTTTTTCCATCGTCTACATTTCCTGCGGTTATAAATTTTAATGTGTTCATGTTTTTAAGTCTTAAAGTTTTTAAAGTCGAATATTTAAAGTCTTTTGACAATACTCTTTCCCTATATTTTATGTTCTTTTCTCTTTCTTCTTTCTTCTAAAAATACCCCTGCTTCTTTCTATCTTCCATTGCAGCTTCTGAGAGTTGGTCGTCTAATCGTGTTTGACCTCTTTCACTAATTCTGGTTTGGATAATATCATCAATAATATCTTGAATGGAAGCTGCTGTAGAAGGAACTGCAGCAGTACAGGTCATGTCACCAACAGTTCTGTAACGTACTTTTTCAACCACAACCTCGTCTGTTGCAAGTGGTCGAATAAATGTTGAAGTAGCCACCAGTTTGTCTTGGTGCACAATACATTCTCTATCGTGGGCGAAATATAAATTAGGTAGTTCGATGTTGTACTTCTGAATATAATTCCAAACATCTAACTCCGTCCAGTTGCTTATTGGAAACACACGAACATTGTGTCCTTTTTCAATTTTTCCGTTTAAGATATCCCATAACTCAGGGCGTTGTAATTTTGGATCCCATTGTCCGAAGTCGTCACGAACAGAAAAAATACGTTCTTTAGCTCTTGCTTTTTCTTCGTCACGACGAGCACCACCAATACAAGCATCAAACTCATTTTGTTGAATCACATCTAAAAGCGCATACGTTTGTAAAGCATTTCTAGATGGGAATCTGCCTTGTGTTTCTTTCAAATTGTATTTTTTGATACTATCTTCAACAGAAGCAACAATTAATTTTTCGCCAATTTTGTTTGCCAAATAATCTCTAAAAGCGATTGCTTCAGGAAAATTATGACCAGTATCGATATGTACCAGCGGAAAAGGAAACTTCCCTGGACGAAAAGCTTTTAAAGCCAAATGCACCAATACAATCGAATCTTTCCCGCCTGAAAACAACAAAGCAGGTTTTTCAAATTGCGCTGCAGTTTCTCGAAGAATATAAATGGCTTCATCTTCCAATTGATTTAAATAATGTGTTGAATTGCTCATGTTTTTTAATGTTTTATGTCTTTTTCTGTTTTTTTCTTCTTTCTTCTTTCTTCTTAAACCTAACTGTGTAATCCGCATTCTTTTTTAGAAGTATCTTCCCACCACCATCTTCCTGCTCTGAAATCTTCCCCAATTTTTAAAGCTCTTGTACAAGGAGCACAACCAATACTTACAAATCCCTGATCGTGTAAAGGGTTGTAGGGTACTTTTTTTTGCTTTACATAATTTTCAACATCCTGCGTTGTCCAATGCAATAATGGATTGTATTTGTACAGCTGATATTGCTCGTCCCACTGAATAATTTCAAGTTCATTCCTGTTCGGTGAGTGTTCCGCCCGTATTCCGGTTACCCATACTTTTATATCTTTTAAAGCTCTTTGTAAGGGTTCTACTTTTCGGATGTGACAACATTGCTTCCGCAACGCGACGTTTTCGTAGAATGAGTTGATTCCGCTTTCAAAAACAAATTTTTCTAACTTCGAATGGTCGGGATAAAATGCTTTAATCTTCTGATGGTACTGCAATTGTGTTTTATCCCAAGTTTCATATGTTTCTTTAAACAATCTCCCTGTATCAAGGGTAAACACATCAATACTGGTCAATTTTTGAGAGAAAATCGCATCTGTAATGACCTGATCTTCAATTCCAAAACTGGTAGAAAAAACGACCTTCCCATCAGAGTTTTCAGCTAAGAATTTCAAATTCTCATGAATGTCCTGGTTTTCTTTTAGTTTGTTTATGATATTCTTATAGCGGCGCAGACGGGTCTCGGGATCATTCGCGAGGTCGTCCACGTTCT
>JBDTNG010000126.1:0-14721 GCA_039933895.1 Flavobacterium sp.
TTTATTGTCATTGAGCATCATTCTATTAAACGACTGGCACGTGGGAGTTGACAGTATAGCCTGTATCTTGTATCTGATTACAATACTCTGCCTCTTTATTGTTTACCATCATAAAGAAATGTTGCTGTATAAAATTTTTCTTTGGATGAATCATTTTATAGCCTTTGGATTGGTTTTGTTTTTTGCTTTGGTTATCACTCATTCTCTTGATCCTGAAAAAATAACCAATGCAACCATAACCACAAGTTTGGCTGCCTTGATGTCACTTGCCATTGTTGTTTTTGCGGTTGTCAAAAAAGAGTTTACAGCCATTGATGCATTTTTCGGAACGAACCTGAGTGTAAACGGCTTGCTTTCTATTGGGGTTACAATATTGGTATTTTTGAACTGTAACGATATCTTATTAGGTAATTCATTTCTGTATGTGATAATTGGCGTTGCAGCGCTATGGTGTTACCTAGGAGGGAAATTTGATTCTAAAACATTTGATTTAGGCAGGATTTTCTTTTTTACTGCCAGTATTATTATAGGAATTGTTTTGTTGTCTATTCAGAGAAGATCATATGTAGACTGGACCTTTGCTTTGGGCTTATTTGCGGTGATTGCTTTCAACTGGATGACAAAACGTTTTACCGCTTCTGCGTTTTTCTTCCGTATGGCTGGTATTATTGGAGGAAACATTGTTTTATTATTGCTTGCGGCGAAACACCTAATGGATCATCCTTTACTTCAGATTTTTAGTTTATTTGGCATTGCCTTGCTTAACCATGAATTCTTATGGTTTCATTTTAAAAGAAAGAGTCTGGCTTCAGGGATTGAAAAAACCTTGCATGTTTTCTATTATATTTTTGCCATCATTGGAAGTCTATTATTTTTATCCCAAAGCACTGATTTTACAAATGTCGAAATTGGACTGACTTGCCTAGGACTAACCGGAATAGAAAGCTATGTTTTGTTTGGCAGAAAATGGAAGAATCCAACAGAAGAGACCACCCGCTTTTCAAATTATCATTTATTGAATGGTGAACTAATACTTTTTAATGTTTTTCTTTTCGGATTTTCTTGTCTAAAAGCAGAGTTTACCACTGTATTTTTAACAGGGTCTGCCGTGATAGCTTTAATAGGATTTCAAAAACTGACGGAACTTAAACGTTATAGTATTTATTCTTTTTTATTGCTAACAATAGGTGCTTTATTATCGATTAGTCTTGCTATAAATGCTTCATCTCCTATTAACAATATCATGCTTTACAGCACGGAGACAGTTGCTTTCTTGCTTGCTGTAGTCTATACCTATATGCTGTTGCAAAGTAAAAAAGAAGAAAGTAAAACACTTACCCTCATTACACCTTACTTCCTTAACGCATGGCTTATAGCTTTGCTTTTCATTCAAGTAAAATTCAGTTACCTGCCATTGTTCCTTATGGTTTTGGCTCTGAGTAATTTCTGGTTGACAGTAACGAGAAAAGTAGCTTTTAATTTGAATTTTGCTCCAATAGTAGGAGCTCTAGCCATTCTGGTTTCTGTTTTTTACAGCATCGGTAACAGTTATTCTTTTGAGCTTTTGGATTGGATTTTACAACTGGGAAGTGTAGCTCTTGGAGTGGTGTTTGTGGTTCTTTTGTATAAAAATGAAGTGCTTGCTCCTTTTCAGTCAAAAGGCCAGATTCTTTTGAATGTATGGCTATCTATCATGATGTTTACACAACTGGAACACAAATGGCTTCCTGTTTATTGGACGGTTCTTGCGATACTTAACTTATATTTACTTTTCAGAAAAATAAACGAAGAAAAAAACACCAGCGTGGTATATTACCTATTGGCGAATCTGCATTTAGCCTTCTTAAGTTTTAATTATTATGAGCCAGGATTTCTGGTAATTTATATTCTAATATTTGCGCTGCTATCTGTTTACGTTTATTTAGCATACCGTTGGATGCCTGAATTTAAATTCAAAAATAGCCTTTTGATTTATCCAGCGACTTTGAGTATCGGCTGCTTCTTATACTTAACTTTCGACAAAGGAATTTTGACATTCTTCTGGATTCTGGAAGCGTTAGGCATCTTGTTATTAGGAATTGCATTAAAAGAAAAATACTTTAGATATGTTTCTTTATCCATGGTTGGGATTTGTGTCATCCGATTAATGTTCTTCGATTTATCTAATTCCGATTTCTTAATCAGAGCACTTGTTTTAGTGGGGGTTGGAGTCGTACTAATCATCATGAACAGCCTATTCAAAAAATACAAGGAGCGTTTCGATTAGTAATAGACTGCCACATTCTTGTCCCTTATACCTTGTTGGTTTATTTCTTACAGTTAATGAAGAAAGCTGTAAAAATGTACATCAATTTTTCAATCAGCAGATTAGAAACTCTAAAGCATTGAATCAAACAGGTATAAAAGGTCAGAATTTGTTTTTCAACAAACCATACATAAGATAGATTACTATATTGACCAATTAAACAACCAAATAGATTTAATATTTTTAAGTCTAAGAAAAAGCTTACAAATACTCAAATTATCCAAATTAAGAGTCAAAATACTTAATTGTATGTTATTCAAGAAAATAAATCAGAATATACTCTTTTTTTAACAAAATCTTTGCTTTCAAGCGGAATTAAAAAGAATAGGATTAGGGAAAACATTCTTCCATGTAAGAATTTATTGTACTTTTAAAAAAAAATTACAACCCTAAATCTTACTTCCCTAAATGAAAAACAGAAAACTACTCTGCTTCACATTATTTATACTTTTCACCTTAACAAATATCACCTCTGTTTACTGCCAAAATAACGATGACAAAACCTTATACAATTGGTTTGACAATAAATTCTGTAAAGAAAACCTAGATATAAATAATGGTTCTATTCATTTAAATTACGACAAAACCTTAAATAATGAAAACAGGTATTTTGAAGATCAAAATGCATTTGTTGCTGGTAATGTAAATTATGAAGAGCAAGATTATTTTGATGTAAATTTGAAATATGACATCTTAAATGATGAATTAATTTTAAATCCAAAAAACGTTGAATCCAATTATATAGGAATTAATTTAAATAAGGAAAAAATAAAATCTTTTTCCATCAATAAAAAAACATTCGTCAATCTGTCGGCCCCTACTCTTCCTC
Organism: Flavobacterium sp.; assembly: GCA_039933895.1. Lineage (GTDB taxonomy): Bacteria > Bacteroidota > Bacteroidia > Flavobacteriales > Flavobacteriaceae > Flavobacterium. The sequence continues at coordinate 3,135 of JBDTNG010000126.1, forward strand.
CCGACTTTGCAAAAGGCTTTTATCAAGAGAGCATTGTAGGCAAATCATTTACATTCTACATCAAACATTACAAACAGAAAAGTGAGTTAATAAAAGATTATGGTGTGTTTTCAAAATACACTTACAAAACAGAATTCATCTTATCCTTTAAAAACAAATTTGAAGAAATGAGTTCTAAAAAATCGATCACAAATCAATTTCCAGAATACAAAAAGAAAATCAGTGATTTTTATGTCATGAATGAATATTTGGAAAAAGAAAATAAAATAAAATTTATGGAAAATCTGATGATTTATATTAATAACCTACAAAACAGTGAGACAAAATAAAATGAGAAAACTAATTATCCTACTGTTTTTCTTAGGCCTTAATCAATTTATTTTTGCGCAAAACAATACAGAAACAATCACGGTTGAATTTAATAATATTACCAGAAAAGTAGCATTAGAGAAAATCGAATCTCTTTCAGGATATAAATTTTATTTTGATGAAAAATGGCTCGACGATACCGTTTTAGTATCCGGAAATTATACAGACAAACCCGTTTCTTATATTTTAAGTAAACTTTTTGAAGACACCGACCTTAATTTTTATATCGAAAAAGAAAAGATAATACTAACCACAAATAGTATTATTTATGAAAATTTATCTTCAAATTTTGACAATCTAAAGGAGAATACTCAAGCCAAGGCTGTCAATCCTGTTTTTTTTCAACAATATGATTCAATTAAAAAAAACGACGCAAGAAGCCCTGATGAATTAGCATTAATAGGAAAAGAATCAACAAATACGGTCAGTAAATTATATACCCTTTCAGGCTATGTTAAAAGTTCTAAAAAAGCAGAACTTTTATCAGATGTTTCCATACGAGTTAAAAACTCAACAAATAGTGCAGTAACAAATGCTGAAGGCTATTATACCATACAATTGCCAACAGGAATGAATGTCATCGAGATTCAGACTGTAAATCATACAAAATCTATTAAAAAAATAATGGTTTATAGTGATGGTAGATTAGACATAACCTTACAGGAGAAAATAAATCAGTTGAACGAAGTTATTGTTAAAGGGAGAAAAAAACAAAACTTAAGAGCCGCTGTTACTGGAGTCACAACTATTGAAGCAGAAGGAATAAAAAACATCCCATTGGTTTTGGGAGAAAGAGATGTGCTAAAAGTAGCTTTGACAATTCCTGGCATAAAAACAGCAGGTGAAGGGTCATCTGGATTTAATGTTCGTGGTGGTAAAGAAGATCAAAATCTAATTCTTTTGGACAATGCTACTATTTATAATCCAACTCATTTTTTAGGATTTTTCTCGTCTTTAAATCCATACACCATTAGCAAGTTAGACATTTATAAAGGTGGTATTCCGCCTGAATTTGGAGGAAGATTGTCTTCTGTGTTTGACATCACTTCTAAAAAAGGAAATTTTGAGCACTTGGCTGGTGAAGGAGGAGTTGGACCAGTAACGAGTAACATTACAGTTTCAACGCCAATTGTAAAGAAAAAAGCAACCATTCTTTTTGGTGGAAGAACAACCTATTCCGGCTGGATATTACACAGTTTAAAAAATGACCAGCTAAAAAACAGTGAAGCCTCATTTTATGATGGAATTGTAAAATACAACCATAACATCAACACCAATAACACGGTTGAAGCTACTCTTTATTACAGTAAAGATGCTTATAGTATTTCTTCAGATTCATTGTATAAATACAGCAACCGATTGTTGTCTTTAAAGTGGAATCATAACTTTAATGAAAAAAATAAAGGAGAGTTAAACTTTACCAATAGTGAATACAAATTCAACATCGATTATCATTCAAACAGTTTGAATGCTTTTGATTTTGGATTTAAAATAAATGAAACACAGGCTTTTTTAAAATTCAATTATTTTTTCAACAACAAGCATAAATTCACTTATGGTATTTCGAGTAAATTATACAATATTAATCCAGGGGAATTCAATCCTAAATTCAAAGAATCATTATTAATCCCTATTAATATTGCCAAAGAAAAAGGATTGGAATCGGCTGCTTTTCTTTCGGATAGTTATAAAATTTCCAAAAAACTATTGTTCGATGTTGGGGTAAGATATTCTGTGTTTTTGGCTTTGGGAGAATCAACACAAAAAATTTATCAAGAAGGAGTACCTTTAAATTCGGCAACTGTCATTGGGGAAAAACAATTTGGCAATAACGAAATCATGAAAACATATACTGGCTTCGAACCAAGATTAGCACTTCGATATATGATTACTGATGATTTTTCGGTCAAAATGGGCTATGATAAAACATACCAATACATCCATCTTTTATCTAGTAATACTACCCAGTCACCAACAGATACTTGGAAATTATCTAATATGAATGTAAAACCACAAAGCGGACAACAACTCTCTTTAGGTTTGTTTAAAAACATTGACTTTCAAGACTTGGAATTGAGTGTGGAAGGGTACTACAAAAAATCAAACAACATTCTTGATTATAAAGTAGGTGCTAATTTACTTTTAAATGAAAATCTGGAAACCGAATTATTACAAGGAAAAGGGAAATCATACGGTATAGAATTTCTTGTGAAAAAAGAAGACGGAAGATTAAATGGTTGGATTGGGTATACTTATTCAAGAAGTTTCATTAAATTAGACAGTCAGTTTAATGAAGAAAAAGTTAACAACGGAGAATATTTTGCCGCCAATTTCGATAAACCACATGACTTTAGTGCCGTTTTAAATTATAAATTTACAAAACGATATAGTTTCTCTGCCAACTTCATTTATCAAACCGGAAGACCCATCACCTATCCTGTTGGAAAATATGTTTATGGCAATGCCGAATACACATTATATAGCGATAGAAATAAATTTAGAATACCTGATTATTACCGATTGGATTTAGGGGTAAATATTGAAGGAAATCATAAACTTAAAAAACTGGCACATAGTTTTTGGAACATATCCGTTTATAATGTTTTAGGACGAAATAACCCTTATTCTATTTATTTTGTAACAGATAGAGGGCAAGTAAAAGCATACAAAACATCCATCTTTGGAATACCGGTACCAACAATAACTTATAATTTTAAATTTTAATAGTTATGAAAAAAACACTAGCAATCTCACTTCTTGTTGTATTAATCACTATGATTAACAGCAGCTGCACAGAACCTTATGCCTTACAAACTAACACATTTGAAGATGCCGTTGTAATAGAAGGAACTATAACAAACGAATTTAAAAAACAAGAAATAAAACTAACCAGAACCTTTCGTTTTGAAGAGAATGGCCCTAAAGTTGAGCATGAAGCAGTCGTTACTGTTAGTGATAATATGGGTAATGAATATGATTTCGAAGAAGTTGATGGAATATATGTTTCAACTGTAGCATTTCAGGCAGTACCTAGCACCAATTATCAACTACACATTACTACAAATAACGGAAAAACATACGTTTCATCAAATGAACAGCTCACTACTGTAAATCCTATACAAAATGTGACTCCTTATGTTACAATAAAAGAAGGAGTTCGTGGTGTTCAAATGAATGTAAAAAGTTACGACCCAACGAAGACTTCAAAATATTATAGGTATGAATATGATGAAACATATAAGATTATAGCACCACAATGGATAAATATAGAAGCCTTTGCGCATTATTTCCCTCAAGGTACAAACCCACCTGGAGAACTTACATTTCAACAAAGAACAACGGAAGCACACACTTGTTATTCTACCGAAAAATCAGATCAAATTATTTTAGCAAATACAAGTGGATTGTCTGAAGATCGTGTCGATTCTCCCGTACGATTTATCGCAAACTCCAATCATATCATCATGCACAGATATAGTATTCTGGTAAAACAATATGTTGAAAATTTAGCTGCTTATACTTTTTATGAAACATTGAAAAAAACCGCTGCTACTGGCAGTATTCTATCCCAAAACCAACCAGGATTTTTTGCAGGAAATATAAAGTGTGTCGACAATCCAAATGAAAAAGTAATTGGTTTTTTTGATGTAGCTTCTTATTCGGAAAAAAGGATGTTTTTTAATTATACTGATATTTTTCCTGGAGAACCATTACCTCAATACCCTTTTGAATGCCCTGATGTTACCGAAGATAATAAAAAACAATATGCTTTCGGTTTTTGTTTTGGCTTTGCAAACACTACTTGCTTTGGAAATGAAATCCTAAGCTGGATTAACAGTAGACAGAAAGTTTACGCTGGGTTATATGGTGATGACTATATATTATACCCGATACAATGTGGCGATTGCACTTCTTTTTCATCAAATATAAAACCTTTATTTTGGATAGACTAAAACACTTATTACTACTAGTTGCACTTTTAAGCTTGCAACAAGAAATTATTGCTCAAAACAGCACTAATTCAGTTCCTGATTTATTTACAATTGATAAAAAAATCAACGAATCCATTTTTATCAATACCAATGCAAATACCTTCATCACTGGAGAAAGCTTGCATTATAAATTGTATTGTCTGAATCAAAAAAACAATACCCCTTCTAAAAACAGTAAAATTGCTTATGTTGAACTTATTAATACCGATAAAAAAAGTGTCTTCACTCACAAACTGTTTTTAGAAAACGGTGTAGGAAACGGCGATTTCTTTATCCCTACAACATTAGAAAGTGGCAGTTATAAATTAATTGGATACACCAGCTGGATGTTAAATCAATCGAAACCCGATTTTTTTAATATTGATATTTTTGTGATAAATCCATTTCAAAAAAACAAGGAAGTTACTGGTCTTAATGCAGTTGAAAACAACAGTGATCAAATGCAAAAACCAATTGAAGAAATTACTGTGGCTACTTCAGACAAAAAATCAGTTACAATCGATTTAAGTAAAAAAACATACACGAATAGAGAACAAGTGAATGTAAAACTGAAATACAATTCGGCTGAAAAAATTTCTGGAAATTATACCTTATCAGTAAAAAAATTAGATGAGCTGGAATTAAAAAAACAACAAAATTCAATTGGTTTTGTCACTTCAAAAAAAGAGATAAACGATTCCAAATACGAAACAAATTCTGCCGATTTTATTCTACCTGAACTTCGTGGTGAGATTATATCTGGAAGAGTAATATCAAAATTGAATGGAAACAATATTGAAAACAAAAACATCTCACTTTCAATCCCTGGTGAATCTTACACATTCAAAATCTGCAAAACAGATAAAACGGGCCGTTTTTCTTTTAACTTAGAAAATCTAAACACAAACCCAAATATCACTATTCAAATTATTGATAACGACAAAGAGAATTATAGTATTGAAATGGCAAAGCCAAAACCAATCGATTATTCTTCTTTAATTTTCAGTAACTCAATTTCGATTGGCACTGAATTAATAAAAACCGTTGAAGAAAGAGCAATAGCCAGTCAAATTGAAAATGCTTATTATGCCAAGAAAAAAGACAGCTTACTTGCCATGAGCCATTTAAGAACATTTTATAATTCGCATGCTAAAGAATACATATTGGATGATTATACAAGATTTCCAACGCTTAAAGAAACCATTATCGAAATTGTAGATGGACTGTATTATAAATTTGAAAACAACAAATACACACTACATTTAAAAGATTACGACGAAAACAAAGAATTAACCATTCCTTCTTTAGTGATTGTCGATGGATTAATAATTCAAGATGTAACGAAGCTTTTTGAATACAAAATCGATAATGTTTATAAAATGGATGTTGTAAAAGGAGGCTATTGTTATGGGTCCAAATTATTCAATGGAGTAATCGCTTTTACCACTAAAAAATTTGATTACGAAAACAACCTCAAGGGAGATTTCATAATCAATCCAGATATAATGAGACCTTTAGGTAAAAAAGAATATTTTCAACCGGATTACATTACTACTAAAGACAGCAGAATTCCAGATTACAGACACCAATTATTATGGTTGCCGGATATCACGTTAAACAATGAAGAGAGCAATTTTACGTTTTATACATCAGACGTAAAAGGAACTTTTCAAATGACTTTGGAAGGATTTACTTCAGAAGGAAAACCAATTCATGTGAATGAAGTTTTCGAAGTAAATTAAAAAATAATTACTTTTTTGTAACTTTTTTGCAACTCATTACGTATAACTATTTCACACACTTAAAATTTAAGGAGAAACTACATGAGACAACTTAAAATTACCAAGCAGGTAACTAATCGTGAAACTGCATCGTTAGACAAGTATTTACAAGAAATTGGAAAAGTTGACCTTATTACTGCCGATGAAGAGGTAGAATTGGCACAACGCATTAAGGCAGGAGATCAACGTGCCTTAGAAAAATTAACAAAAGCGAACTTACGTTTTGTGGTTTCTGTAGCAAAACAATATCAAAATCAAGGATTAACACTTCCCGATTTAATTAATGAAGGAAATTTAGGTCTTATAAAAGCTGCGCAACGTTTTGATGAAACGCGTGGTTTCAAATTCATTTCGTATGCGGTTTGGTGGATTCGTCAATCTATTCTTCAAGCACTTGCTGAACAATCTCGTATTGTTCGTTTGCCTTTGAATAAAATTGGTTCTATCAATAAAATCAACAAAATGTACGCTTTATTAGAGCAATCTAACGAGCGCCCACCTTCTGCTGAGGAAATTGCAAAAGAGTTGGATATGACTGTAAATGACGTAAAAGAGAGTATGAAAAACTCTGGCCGTCACTTATCAATGGATGCACCTCTTGTAGAAGGAGAAGATTCTAACCTTTACGACGTTTTACGTTCTGGCGAATCTCCAAATCCAGACAGAGAGTTAATTCACGAATCATTACGTACTGAAATTGAACGTTCTTTAGAAACATTAACACCAAGAGAAGCAGACGTAGTTCGTTTGTATTTTGGTCTAGGTGATCAACACCCTATGACTTTGGAAGAAATTGGTGAAACTTTCGATTTAACACGCGAACGTGTTCGTCAAATTAAAGAAAAAGCAATTCGCAGATTGAAACATACTTCAAGAAGTAAAATATTAAAAACATATTTAGGATAATCCTAATGACCGTAACAACAGTCTAAGACTGTTCGTTTTTTGATTGATGATTGAAACTCCGGCTGATTACCGGAGTTTTACTTTTATAAAACTTCTTCCCCATTCTGATATTATTCAAAATTTGATCATAAAAAAAACTCCAGGGTTACTGGAGTTTTTTTATTTATGTGATGTTTAAAACTATCTGATTTGCAACCAGCTTGTTCCATCCGATTGTATTTGAATTGATGTAGCACTTGCTATTGAAGTAACCGCAGCATTACTTATGTTTTTATAAGATGACGTGGTCACCGCTCCTCCAGATGTATTTCTGATACAATATATTCTTCCCAAACAAGTAGATGCTGCTGGTAAAGTTAAAGTTCCAGAAACACCAGTTGCTAAAATTGCCGTATAATGTGTATCGTTTAAAGTTGGATTGGCTGCAGAAAAAGTATTAATACTATTTGATTGTGAACCTACAACCTGTAATGTAGAATTGGCAACTGCTCCCGATGTATTAATTCCCACACGCACAGTAGCGTCTAGTCCAGTTCCTTGCATACGCATCATTTCAATATAAGCTCCCGAAGTATAATTGTATTTTTTAAACACGATTGGCTCATTTCCATCATCTCCAATCTGGAATTCTAAAGATCCGTTTCCAGCTGTTCCAGCTGATCCTAAACTAAAGAAATCAGTTCCAGCAGCACTTCCTTTCAATCTGAAATTCCCATCGTTATCGACAAAAAACAACGGCTTGTAGAAAGAAGCGCCTGGCGCTTCAAACTGTAATGCACTCTTTAAATAGGTTACTTTTTGCGTAGGAACTGTATAATCTGTAACCGCTTGCACCAAACCTAATGTATTTCTATTTCCAAATTCAAGAACATTTTGATTATTAGAACGCAATTGCATTTTTACATCATCAATAGTTCCTAGAAAATTAGTCGCTGGATTCGTTGCATTATTACCAACCAGAAGCCAGTTTTGACTAGAAACATCATTGGAAGGTTCCCATTGCGTACCATTGTAACGAAGAATTTGATTTGTTGTTGGAACAACACTTGAGATTGGAAGATTCTGCAATTTCGCAACAATACTAGTCCCAATACCTCCAGTAACATCTCCGGCAAGTGGTGAAGTTGAATCAAGAATTAAGTTCCAATTGCCACCTCTCCATTGGTAAATCCCCGCAGGAGACAAACCTCCCAAACCGCTATTGTATATAATTAAACCTACTGCCGGCGCAGTAATAGTCGAAACGTCTGTTTTGGATGTTAATGCAATTTTGGGAAGCAAAAACCCTTTAGAATTAGATTCTAAATGCAATATTGAAGAAGGATCAGGTGTAGTTGTTCCAATTCCGACTTGTGCATTTAAGGCATAAGAAAACAACGCTAAACAAGCTAGTAAAGTAATTTTTAATTTCATAAAAGGTGTTTAAAAAAGTAGTTAGAAGTGTGAGTCTGAAATAAGAGCCCACATATTTTGTGATTTTATATTTAAATTGAAACCCAATTTGAGCCGTCCGATTGAATCCAAATCACAGTATTGTTTGGTATCGTATTTATTATAGCTCCAGTTTCGTTAATAAATCCAGTGATATTTTTAGTCGTTCCCGATGTATTTCTAATAATATATGTTCTTCCTGTAGTCGTTGTTGCTGTTGGCAATGTTACTCCAATTGTGGCATCTCCTCCGCTAAAAACAACCGTATAATGAATATCCGAAAGTGTAATATTAGAACTTGTTGTGGTTATACTTTTTGCAATCGATCCTTTGGTTTGTAAAACAGAATTTGCCGCAGTATAATTATTGTTGACACCAACCCTAACTTCCGTATTTAAACCTGTTCCCTGCATGCGTAGCATTTCTACTTTAGCTGCATTATTGTATTTTTCAAAAACAACAGGTTCATCTCCATCATCTCCAATAATAAATTCAACAGAACCATCATTTGAAACTGTTCCAGCTGCTCCTATTTCAAAATAATCATCTCCTGCAGCACTTCCTTTCAATCTAAAATTACCATAACCATCTACAAAAAACATCGGTTTGTAAATCATCGCATTTGGCGCTTCAAATTGAATGGCACTTCTCAAGTGTGTCACCAATTGATTGTCATTGGTATAATCAGTATATCCTTGTGTTAGTCCTAAAGTTTGTCTTCTTCCAAATTCAAAAAAAGGCTGACTGAAAGATTTTAATGTCATTTTAACATCATCAGTAGTTCCTAAAGAATTACTAGCTGTGGTAAATGTATTTCCAGTTAAGAGCCAGTTCTGACTAGAAACATCATTTGAATTAATCCATGACGTTCCATTAAAACGTAACAATTGCGTTGGACTTGGAGTAGAAAATGACAATGGCTTTTTTTGAATACCAACAACGGTATTAGCCGATGTGTCTCCAGTAACATCTCCATGAAAAGGAGTTGAAACATTATCAGCAATAGGATTCCACGTACCACTTCCCCATTGATACAAACCGGCTGGAGAAAGACCCGCTGAACCTGTATTGTATACAATAAGTCCTTTTGCAGGTGACGTAATTGTGGTAATATCTGCGGATGAAGTCAGTCCAACTCTAGGCAATAAAAATCCTAATTTTGTGGAATTTAATTCTAAAACAGAAGAGGCATTTGGGGTGTTTGTTCCGATTCCAATTTGAGCATTCATCGATAACGCAAAAAAGAAAAGCAATCTAATAGGTAAAGTTTTCACAATAGGCATTTTTTAGGCACCGCAAAAGTAAGCAAAATAATTGCTTAAATCATTAACATTTAGTGTGGAAAACGAGGATTGAATGTTAAATTTTCATTAACAAAGAATATATCGTATTTTAAATTTAAATACTTAAATTTGCACAACACAACTAGATTCAAAATGAAGAATACGATTATAGCACCATCAGTACTTGCTGCAGACTTTGCCAACTTACAACGTGACATCGAAATGATTAACAACAGTGAGGCTGAATGGTTTCACATTGATGTAATGGACGGACATTTTGTCCCTAACATATCTTACGGAATGCCTGTAATTGAAGCTATAAAAAAGCATGCAACCAAGCCTCTAGACGTTCACTTAATGATTGAAAAACCAGAGCGTTATATTGAAACTTTTGTTAAAATTGGTGCTGACATCATCACTGTACATTACGAATCTACTGTTCATTTGCACCGCACACTAGCACAAATTAAAAACGCAGGCTGTAAGGCTGGAGTGGTTTTAAACTTATCTACTCCTGTTTCTGTTTTGGAAGATATACTTTCTGAATGTTATATGGTTTTAATCATGTCAATCAATCCTGGATTTGGTGGACAAAAATTTGAAGAGATAACATACAATAAAGTTAAAAAACTTCGAAAAATGATTGATGAACAAGGTTTACACACCTTAATTGAAATTGATGGTGGTGTTACCGATAAAAATGCCAAACAATTAGTAGAAGCTGGCGCAAATGTTTTGGTGGCCGGAAGTTATATTTTTGGCGCCGAAAATCCAATCGAAACCATTACCCATTTGAAGAAAATCACAACCCTATAAAACTAAAAAAGCTCCAAGTAATTGGAGCTTTTTTTATATTTAAAATTTAATATTTCCTGCGAGTTCTTTCAAAGCTACTTCCGAAATTTTGGCTTGAAACTTAGCATTACCATTTCTTGCAATGGCGTTGACATAATTTTGTTGCGCACTTCGGAATTCCAATGTAGAAATGGTACCAATTCTAAATTTATCTAAAGTGATTTCTAAATTCTTTTTGGCGATTGCTTCGTTATTTTCTTCCAATTTAGACAATTCAATATTCGTCAAATACGTTTGAAAAGCCATAGCCAATTGTCCATTTAAAACTTGTGTTTGCTTTTCTACAGCTAGTCCAGAATTCTCGATTTGTAATTTGGCAATTTTTTCGTTTCTATTTTGCTGAAACCCATTGAAAATATTTAATGAAGCCGAAACACCATAATTAAAACCTCTACTTGACGCTTGTGATGTAAAACCTAAACTCGATTCGGTTTCGTTAAATATATAACCCGTATTCAATTTAATGGTTGGATAACGTGTAGCTCGAATTTGTTTCAAATCCAATTCTGCTATTCTTTTATTAATTAAAGTCAATTGCAATTGCGGATTTTGTTTTGTTGCCAAATCATTTAAGTCCGACAACACCAATTTATCATCAATTTCAACGGCTTCCACAACAGTAAAATTGGTCGAAACATCTCTTGCTAATGTTTGATTGAACTGAATTTTTGTGTTTTCATACAATTCCTTTTGACGCAAAAAAGTACTAGTATCCGTATTCATATCCACCTGCGCATTCAGCACTTCTAATTTCGATGCCTTTCCAATGGTGAATCTATTTTCAGCGGTTTTTAATCTTTGTTTGGAAATGACAATTGTGGTATCCAATGCTTTCAATAATTGTTGCTGTTGCACCAAATCATAATAGGTGGTCATGACATCACTAAGTTTGGTTAAAATGGTCATTTTTAATTCGGCATCACCTTGTTTTTGCAACTCTTTCAATTGATCATAACGTGCAAACATTTTGAAACCATCAAAAACAGTCCAA
>JBDTNG010000127.1:0-2993 GCA_039933895.1 Flavobacterium sp.
AGAGATTAAAATCGCTTTCCCAACTTTTTGATTTAATGCTGAAGCATAATCGATTGCTTTTTGCTTTGCATCAAGAACTGCTTTTTTACGTGATTCAGCTTGGTATTCATCTATTTTTGAAGATTTAAACTCAACACCATTAATGTTGGTAATCCCTGTATCGGTAACACCCATCATGAATTCATTGTATTTTTTAATATCTTTTAGCGTCACACAAATAGTTTGGCTCGCCATATAATTGTATTTTTTCTTTTCGTAATCGTAATTCTTATTCAAACTAACATTTGTCGTTTGAAAATCAGATTGCGGAATATTACTTTGTTTGATAAATTTAATCACTTTATCGATAATGGCATCGTTTGCTTTTTTAACTTCTGCTGCATCTTTACCCGTGTTTTCAACGCCCAATGTAATAATAACTTGATCAGGCGTAACTTTGATTTTTCCTTCTCCTGAAACGTTTACTTGTGGTATTTGATTTTGTCTTTGATCTTGTGCGTAAGTCATCACGGTAAATAATGTTAAGAATGTTGCTACTACGTTTTTCATGTTATTTATTATTTTGATTTTTTTATATATTACAAATGGTATGCCAAATTATATTTTTTTCAACTTCGCCAAAACAAATAATAAAACAATTGGTATTGCTAATAAAATTACCATTGATCTATTTTCGGTTAGCATTGCAGGTTGTTTACACAACGTAATAACATAGCCTCCTATTGCTCCACCAAAATGTGCTGTATGCCCAATGTTGTCATTTTTGGCTTTCATTCCATAAATCGAATACAACAAATATGCAATTCCAAAAACATATGCAGGAATTGGAATTGGAATAAAGTACAGATACAAGCTCATCTCTGGATTGATTAAAATTGCAGCATATAAAATACCAGTTACTGCTCCAGAAGCACCAACAGCTCTATAACTATAATCGTTTTGATGAAAAAATAACGTTAACAAACTACCACACAATAAACTTCCAATGTAAATTAATAAAAAAGATACACTTCCAAAATGACCAATTACGACAGGCGCAAACATGTAAAGTGTGAACATATTAAAAAACAAATGCGACCAATCGGCGTGTAAAAAAGCGGAGGAAATCATTCTGATTTGTTCTCCGGCACGAATACTTCCTATGTGAAATTCATATTTTCTAAAAAAAGAAGTGTCGTTAAAACCAAAATAACTGAACAATACGTTTGCAGCAATAATTGCTATCAGAAAAGTATTCATAAATAAAAATTAGTTAGTAAATATACTAAAAGCATTTTATATAGAATTGCGTCCAACAAAAGAATAAAAAGAAGAATAAAAAGTATATTTGCTAAAATTTTTATCGAATGCAATTACTTATTTACCTTATAGTTTATCCAATCTTGTGGAGTATTTCAATACTTCCCTTCCGATTATTATATCTTTTTTCTGATGGCGTTTGTTTTTTGGTCTATCGAGTTTTTGGTTACCGAAAAAAAGTGGTTAGAGAGAATTTGGCGCTGGCACTACCACATCTTTCAGATAAAGAACGATTAGCTGTTGAGAAAAAATTCTACAGTCATATGTGCGATATGTTTTTGGAAATGATTAAAACCATGACCATTTCTCAAACGGAAATCAATAAGAGATACACTTTTAGCAATCCTGAGGTGTACAATGGTCTTGAAAGTAAAGGAAAGAGCATTGCTTTAATGTGCGCACATTATGCAAGCTATGAGTGGGCAATTTCGGTAAATAGCATTAGTACTTTTACAGGTTACGGAATTTATAAAAAATTGGCCAATCCACATTTTGATAAGTTGGTTCGTAACATTCGTTCCCGATTCAAAGCTATTTTAATTACGACCAAAGAAACAGTTCCAACTATTGAAGCCAATGCCAGAATTAAGAAATTAAGCGCTTACGGTTTTGCGAGTGATCAATCTCCTAAAGCAAGTAATGCACACCATTGGCAATCTTTTATGGGAGTTGAAGTGCCTGTTCACACCGGTGCCGAAATGTTAGCTAAAAGATTCGATATGAGTGTTATATTCTTAAGAACTAAAAAAATAGGACGCGGTTATTATCAAGCGTCTTTTGAAGTACTTTCAGAAAATCCAACTGAAGTTCCAAATTATGAAATCACAGACAAGTTCTTAAAATTGGTTGAACAACAAATATTGGAAGCTCCTGAATATTATTTATGGACTCACAAACGTTGGAAACATAAAAGATAATCCAGATTACATCTTAAACCAGTTTTTTACCATTTCTTTCTCTTGATTCAACGCTTTTTTGTGAATGAACTCATTGCTTTTGGCGTTATAAGCGTAATCATTAGACCATGCTGCATGGTTTGCTGCCAAAGATTGAATGCTTTCGCAAACGTATTGTATTTCTTCTGAAGTCGTTGTAGGGTGAATCGACATTCTAATCCATCCCGGTTTTTGAATTAAATCTCCCGAATCGATTTGGCAAACCAAATTATGCGAAGTTTCTTCATTTACATTCAATAAATAATGCCCGTAAGTTCCTGCACAACTGCAACCACCACGCGTTTGAATTCCAAATTTGTCGTTTAATATTTTTACCCCCAAATTGAAATGTAAATCGGTGATATAAAACGAAATTACACCCAATCTGTCTTGGTGTTCTTTAGCTAAAATATTAATATTTTCAATGCTTCCTAATTGGTCGAAAACATAAGCTACAATTTCATGCTCACGCTCTAAAATGTTTTTAACACCCATTTTTTCTTTCAACTGAATCGCTAAAGCTGTTTTAATAACTTGAAGAAAACCAGGTGTTCCACCATCTTCTCTATCTTCGATATTGTCGATGTATTTGTGTTCACCCCAAGGATTTGTCCAAGAAACTGTCCCTCCGCCTGGACAATCTGGCACATTATTTTTATACAGGTTTTTATTAAAAATCAATACTCCTGAAGTTCCAGGACCTCCTAAAAATTTATGTGGAGAAAAGAAAATAGCATCCAAATAACTTTCAGGATCTTC
>JBDTNG010000128.1:0-4701 GCA_039933895.1 Flavobacterium sp.
AAAACACCTTCAATTTTTGCGATTTTTTGGTTGACTAAATCATGCAATTGCTCATTATTTTTCGTCATAATATCCACTTCAATATCGAAATCGCCCGATGTATTTGCGAGGAAACTTACTTCCGGCATTTTCATCAAATAATCGATCACATCAGGGATTTTTTGCGCCGGTCGCACGGAAACAGCAATGTTTGCATAAGCATTGAAACCAACATTTTGCGGATTGACTCTTCCAACAATTTGAATGGTTTTTTCTTTTAGTGTATTTTCGTTTATTCCTGTTTTTTTCTTCCAGCAAGATACTCTGTAAACTTCTTTCCGTATTTTGATTTTGCTACTGCAGGTGACATTGTTTTGTGGATAGAGTCCAAATACTTTATGTTCATGTCATAAATGTCTGTTAAAGCAATATAAGGAGCTACTTCATGGTCAGCATTGGTTAAAGCAAAATTAGCCGAATAGAGGTATTTATGCTTTAAAATATTGTCTTGTTTTTTTCTGTTTTCTTCAGAAATTGTCTTTTTATCTTTTAGAGCTAATAGTTCATCTTTAATTAAGTCTAATTGCTGGTCGTTAAATTTAGAAATAATGCCTTTGTATTGTTCGTACAATTCCTCGTTTTTGGAACCGGTAATTTTAGCATTGGCCAAAAAGAATTCTAAATCGGTATCGATATTCATTTTTCCCGGTTCTGCGAAGAAAAGCAAATTATTATCGATTGAGTTTGAAGCACCACGATCTAAATACAAATAAAGCATTTCAGGAGAATCCAATTGAATATTGGTTTCGAAATTTGAGTTTCCGTTTAAAACAATAGTATCAATGGCAACCAAAGTGGAATCCTGAATTCTTTGAATGTATATTTTCCCTTTTTTAAGGCCTTTTATGTTTCCAGTGATGTCTAGATTTCCATTTTGTTTTTTTTCGCTGCAAGAGACGATAATAGCCGCTGACGCTATGGCAATGATAAGTTTGTGCATGAGATTTTTTAATTTGGCGCAAAATAATAAAAAAATCCTCAAATTGTGTTACAAAATGAGGATTTAATACAGATAATAATTTTAGAAATTAACCTTTAAGCCAAGCTTCTTTTAATGCATTTTTACTTGCATCTGTTGCTTGATAACCTTCGGTTTCTTCATAAGGCAATTTTATTTTTCCTTTTACTTCAGTTTCTTTACCGTCTCTTTTGATTTTTACTGTAATAGCATCATCTTCTTTCCAAGATTGGCTTACAGTAATTAAATCATAGATATTATCAAGATTGTAATTTTTATTGTTTACAGCTAAAATAGCATCTCCATTTTTAATTCCTAAAACTGAATAAAATGCAGGTAATTCAATTCCTGGAAGCATCTTTATTTCTTTAGTTTGTGGATCAACAGTGATATAAGGAGTTTGACCTTTTAAGAAAACATTTCCTGGTTTTTTAGATTTTGATTGTGTTACTCCAACTTTAGCAAAGTATTTTTCATAAGGAATTGGTGTTGGTCCACTCACATAAGTTTCCAAAAATGTTTTTACTTCCGGATATGTTAATGCTGTGATTTTATCAAATAACTCATCATCATTGAATGGTTTGTTGGCACCGTATTCGTTGGTTAGTTTTTGCATTAAGTCAAGAACACCTCTTTTACCATTGCTATTTTCTCTAATAATAATGTCTAAACACATTCCTATTAAAGCTCCTTTTTGGTATACATTCAAATATTGGTCTTTGTATGGTTTAACCAATACATTCGCGCTCATTGTTGTAAATGGCATTGTATCATCTAACGAAGACGCTTGACTGATTTTGTCAGACATGCGAGTGTAAAAATCTTCTTCAGAAATTAAGCCTTGATTCACTTGAAATAAGTTAGCAAAATATTCAGTTACTCCTTCATACATCCATAAATGCTTAGACATTTTAGGATTATTGAAATCAAAATACTGAATTTCTTTAGAATGCACTCCAAGTGGTGTTACGATATGGAAAAATTCGTGCGAAACAACATCTTTTAATGATTCAATCATTTGCTCTTTAGGTAGCATTTCCGGCATAACAACAGTAGTTGATGTTGGATGTTCCAACGCACCGAAACCTTTAGCGTCTTGTTTTTTCATATCAGATAGATACAACAAAACCGCATATTTTTTAGTATTGTTGATAGCACCTAAAAATTTCTTTTGTGCACGCATCATCGTTTCCATCGCTGGAGCAATATCTGAAACTTTATAACTTCCATTTGGAGAATAAACACTGATCAAAATATCCATATCATCTACTTTAAAAGTAGTATAATCTGGTTTTGAATACATGATCGGGTGTTCAACCAATTCAGCATAACGCGATGTTTTAAATACATCTTTTGATGTGCTTGCGTCTAAATCGGTCATTGATGTTGCTCCGTATAAGGCTTCAGGATGCATCACTGTAGTTGTATAAGGAACTGCAAGTTTGTCTGAAAAATAACCTACAAAACCGTGTGTATTCAACATATAATTTTCAGGAGAAATATTAGTTCCTGCTGGAGAAAAGACATCTTCATTACCAAAACCACCACCTTTTTCAGAATCGTAAGTATCATTTACCCAATACGTAACTTTAGCTAATTTTTTAGCCTCTGTAATTTTCCAAGTATTTTCACCTTCTTTTGTAAGGGTTAAAGCATTTCCTTTTGCATCATACCCTTTTACATTTTCAATGTATTTTCCGTAATTGTCTGATGAATAGGTTCCAGGAACTGTTTTAGGAATGTTGAAAGTTACATTGTCTTGTGTAATAGCCGATGGTATCATCGTTACCATAACTTTGTCGTCTTTCGGATTCATTAAGTCAATTGTAACCTGTACTTCCTGTGTTACATTTGCATTTGCAGTTTGTGCAGACTTACAGCTTAATAGTAAACTAGCAAATGCAACGGTGCAGATTATTCTTTTCATAGTTTTTTTACTTTTGTGATCAGTGTGTAAAAGTAAGTAAATCTTGCAAATTATATTTTTTTTATGAAATCATTAACTTCTGTAATTAATTCATTGTTAATTAGCAAATTAGGGTTTGTATAGCTTGCTATGTTTTCTGCATCATCTTCTTTTATTTCTTTAAAAATGTGATTCATATTCGTAATAATTTTAATTTCAGCTTCCGGTTTGGCTTTTTTTAACAATTCGGCTTCAGAAACCGATACTTGCATATCTTTTGTGCCATTAATAATTAAAACCGGGATTTTTAACTTTTTAATTTCTTCTTGTGGATTGTGTTTTATCCAAGAAATAAGATAGGGTTGAACGCTTTCTCTGAAAAGAGAGGATAATGCTGGATTTTTTAATTGAAAAGTTTCTCCTTTTTTGAGTATAGCAAAGTTTGCTGTAACTTCCTCTACAAGTGCAGGTGCTCTTTTAGTAAATTGTTCTATTACAATCAAATCGGCGGTTCTTCCTGCTCCAGCTAACGAAATGTAAGCATCCGCATTGCCATTTGCAGCAATCATTCCAATTAATGAACCTTCGCTATGTCCGACAATAATGATTTTACTGTATTTTTTTTGTGCTTTGAAATAACGAATGATTTCTTTCGTGTCATTTACTAGATCATCAAAAGAAAGTTCAGCTTCTTTCATGGTTCCTAATTTCATTTGAGCAAAGATTCTTTTATCAAAACTAAAAACAGCAGTTCCATTCTTTGCAATAGCTTCAGCAAGAAATTTCAAGGAATTGTTTTTCATTCCGTTTTGATTTCCATCTCTATCGGTTGGTCCGGAACCAGCGATTAGAATAACCAATTTTGGTTTTTTACTATTTTCTGGCGAATATAAATTTCCAATCAATAATTCATTGATTTTTAATTCTTCCAATGAAAAACTTTTGTTTTGTGCGTTTGAAGTAAGAGAGAATAAGACTAGTAATAAGAGTATTTTTTTCATTTTATTTTGAGTTTAAAAGAGTAATGGCTTCCGAAGGGTTTTCAACATCGATGATCAGTTTGTCGAAACGGGAATTCTTAAGCTCAACAACAATTGTTTTTTCTTTATTGGTGACATCCCAAAAATTACGTTTTCCTTTCTTGAGATAGGTACCTGCAGTAATCACCCATGGAATAGCTGTTCCAGGCATTCTCCAGCCAATCCAGAAAGTAAATTCGTCCTTACTTTGAGAAGCTTTTACAATATTTTCTTTCGCTATTTTGATTTTATTTTCGAAAGACCAAAATTGATGCCATCCTTTAACTTCAAAAATGAATTCGTCTTCAGCTGAATTTATGGTAACCATGGTTTATTATATTAATTGTTTAATTAAAATTTTAGTAATAATTTCTGTAATGATAATTCCCAAAATAAAAAGAAAAGTATGCTTCGTTTCTTTGGCATTTGTAGCGGTTTTGAATCCGTTATAAAGCAGAACGAAGAACCAAACTAATATTGGAATCGTAATAATGCCTGTAATCATTAGAATTCCCAGATCTATTGTAGGTATATTATCTAGTTTTTCAGGGTTTATCTGAGTCAGTATTTTTGATGTTGCATTATTAATAAATCCATTAATATTTAAAAATGTAAGTAAATAGGATGGAGTTCTTGCAATAAGACAAGTGGTTAAAATGTCGATAAGTCTCGTTTTCTGATTTATTTTTTTTCCAATGATGAAAAAAACCACGGTTCCGCAAATGGTATTAATTAGGGTATCTAAAAGTGGTTGTGTAAAAACTGTTTTTCCGACAAAG
>JBDTNG010000129.1:0-27365 GCA_039933895.1 Flavobacterium sp.
AAAAAAAAAAAGGTGGCTACCATTGAAAAAAAAGCCATCATATCGTATGCTTATTTCTTCCCGGAAAAGTTAAAAAACACTTCGGATATCAAGAAAAATACTTCCTTAAAACGTGGTATTTACAACAATGTCGTTTTTACAGCGCATATGAGTTTTGAAGGTAACTTTAATAAACCAAATATTGAAGATTTAGGTATAAAAGACGAAGATTTACTTTGGAACAAAGCCACATTAATTGTAAAAACAACCAATTTAAAAAGCATCAAAAGTGACTTAAACATTAAATTGAATGGTCAGAAGCTAAATTTTGAATCGAAACCGGAAGAAGATAATTTTTATGGAACATTAGAAACCAGTCCGTTTGATTATAAAGTATTGGCCAATAAAAACACTTTGAACTTCAATTTTTTAATGCAATACAATGGAAGCAACAGTGTGAAATTCATTCCTGTGGGAAAAACAACTGAAGTAAGTGTTAATTCCGATTGGGAATCGCCGAGTTTTGAAGGTACTTTCGCTGCCAACGATACCACAAAAGCAATCAATAGTAAAGGGTTTCATGCCGATTGGAAAATTTTAGACATCAATCGTTCTTTTTCACAACAATATACTGAGAAAATCCCCAATCTGAATGAATATTCTTTTGGTGTAAAACTAATTGAAACGGTGGATGAATACCAACAAAACGAACGCGCTTCAAAATATGGTTTCTTGGTGATTGGTTTGACTTTTCTAATCTTCTTCTTAATACAATCGATTAGTAAAATTAGCATTCATATTTTCCAATATAGTATGATTGGATTGGCATTAATCATGTTTTATACTTTATTGATTTCAATTACGGAACATTCTAGTTTTGCTTTGGCCTATATCATCGCAGGAATTTCGGTAATAGTTATGATTACCGCCTATTCGGTTTCCGTGCTAAAAAATAGAAAATTCCCAGTGTTTATAGGACTTTCTCTAACAGCCTTGTACACTTTCATCTTCGTGATTATTCAGTTGGAAAACTATGCTTTACTTGTGGGAAGTATTGGATTGTTTATTATTCTTGGTGCAGTAATGTATTTCTCTAGAAAAATAGATTGGGGAAATAACAATTAAAATTAATTAACTCTTTTAAAGCAAAAACCCCTAAATCATATGACTTAGGGGTTTTTAATTTTTTAAATCCCGTTTTTATCAAACAAATAAATCAAGGAAGTCATTGTAGCAGCTCCGAGTTCTAATTCTCTTTTATCAATGGCGTCAAATTTGTCATTTGCAGCATGATGGTAATCGAAATAGCGCTGAGAATCTGGTTTTAATCCCGCTTTAACCAATTTTGGAGATGTTAAGGGCTCAATATCTGAACCACTATGTCCTTTGGTAAAACTGTGTATATAATACGGTTCAAATACGTTTTTAAAGTTTGAAATTTTAGCCAATCCCGATTCATCTCCATCGATAGAAAAACCTCTTGGTGTAAATCCACCCGAATCACTTTCTATAGCAAGAACATGGTTTTCATTATTTTTTTGTGCCAATTCCTGGTATTTAGCCCCTCCTCTGCCTCCATACTCTTCATTCATAAACATCACTACTCTAATCGTATTTTTAGGTTTGTAACCAATGTTTTTAAAAATATTAGCGACTTCCATACTTTGCACACAACCTGCCCCATCATCGTGAGAACCATCGGCCAAATCCCATGAATCTAAATGTCCGCCAACAATAATAATATTTTCAGGATGCTCACTTCCTTTTATTTCACCAACCACATTATAAGACACGGCATCTTGTTCCTTGTGGCAAGATTGTTTAAAATAGAATTTTAAATTAGGATTGTTTTTTAGCGTTTTGCTCAACAATTCGGCACCATTTGTACTAATAGCTGCAGCGGGTATGTATTGTGAACTCGGAATATCACCATAACTCGTTGCGCCGGTATGTGGAAAATCATCCAATCTAAAGGCCAACGAACGAACGATGGTTCCTATTGCTCCATATTTTGAAGCTTCTCTTGCTCCTGCTCTTCTTTGATCTCCCGCTTCAAAGTAAGCGTTAAAAGATTCTATTTGCGAATCATCCATTGGGCGATTAAAAAATACGATTTTCCCTTTTATTTTATCAGCTCCTAATGTTTCTAATTCTTTTAAAGTATGAACTTCAATAACTTCAGCAGTAATACCACTTTTTAAAGTTGCAATAGAACCTCCCAAAGCACAAATAGGAACTATGATTTTTTTCTTATTGTCTAAAATATAAGCGGTTTCTTTTTCTCCACGAACCCATTTTGGCACCATAAGTTCTTGTAAATATACTTTATCAAAAGCGCCGGATAATTCCATTTGAGATTTGGTATACTCTACAGCTTTCTGTGCGCCTGCCGAACCAGATAATCTTGCACCAATTGAATTGGATAAATAATCTAGCCAAGAATAGCATTTAGAGTTGGTTAAAGCCGATTTGTAAATGGCTGCTACTCCGTTTTCATCTGAAGTTTGGGCATTTATAATAAAGGTTTGAAGCAAAAAAAGAGCCAATAATTTTTTCATGTGGTACAATTTAGGTTTATTCAAAAATAAGGTAGTTTCGGGGGATTAAATATTAATATTTTCTTAATTTTTACAAAAAAACCTACAAATACAAAAGCCTCAAAAATTGAGGCTTTAAATTTTATTATACTATTTTTTGGTATTCTTTTTTACGAAGAATGCAGTTTGAAAATTATTTCCCATCTACATAATCCTGAAGATAGCTGAATCTTGGAGTTAATTTTCCTTCTTCAGTAATTTTCCCTCTTTCCAAAATACCATCTTTATCATTATTATAGAAAGCTGGAATAACATGTTCTAAAAACATATCTCCAAAACCTTCACTGGCATCTTTTGGTAACTCACATGGCAAATTATCCACAGACATTACCACAATAGCGCCTGGATGCATATAATCGACTTCCTTATGTTCGCTTGGTAAATAACCAAATAACGGCTCAGCAATCGTTGAAGCACGAAGCGTACAGGCAATTGGTCCATCAACATCACAAGAAATGTCTGCCACAACTTTAATTTTATTATCCGCTGCTTTTAACATCTCACGTGTTAAAATAACTGGCGCTCCATTTCCATAAAAATGTCCGGCCATAAAAATATCCGACACTTTTGTGAAACGCTCAAAATTGGAAGTGTATTCTTGTGGATTCGCATAAAAATCTTTTTTATCAAAAGGTTTTCCGTCGATTCTTTTATTGTAATCTTCTAAATCAATATGGGTATAAACTGGTATATCGTAGTTTTTTTTCAAATAGTCTTCAATAGAAACTTCTTTGATTTTCATAGCGTCCAACATTTCTTTGGCACCAAGCCCTACTTTTCCATGACCTGTTAAAACGATCTTAATTGGAGGTAAAACTGGACGACGCAAACGCTCTACCAAAGCATTTTTATCAGCTAATGTTTCTGCTTTAACCAAATTAAACAACTCATACTTCATCCCGAAAGCACGAATTCCGTTGTAAGCACCAACAATTCCAGCATAACGACCAAAACCAATTAAGCGTTTGTTATTGGCATCAACAATCGTTTCGTGGTCTATCAATCGAATGTTTTTTTCCAAACAAGCCACCAATAGTTTTCTATTATAAGGTTGCTTTTTGATAGTATGTGAAAAGAAAAAATACTTTTTATTTGGAATCAACGCATCAACCGGTACTTCTTTCACACCAATTAAAACATCGCAATCAGAAACATCATTTGTCACTTCAAAACCTAAATCACTATATTGTTCGTCTGTAAAAACACGAATGTCCGAAGACTCAATTTTAATCTCTGCTTGAGGAAATTGTTCTTTTAATTTTACCAATTCATCAGGCGTAAATACGACACGTCTGTCTGGCGGGTTTTTTCTTTCTTTTATAATTCCAAATTTCATCTAACTGACTGGTTTTTAGGTTTTAAAAATAATTATCACTAATCATTCTTAATTTGTTACAAATATAACAATTCTGTAATACGAAACAAGTCAAAATAAATAGTTTAAACCTATTTTGAATTTCATTTCTTTATTTATATTTGTTTTATAACCAAACTATAATGGCACCCAAACTAAACATAAAACTTCTCTTACTTTTTACATTGCTAACTGTTTGTTTTTCATGCACTGAAAAGAAAAAGGCATTAAAATTAAAAGAAGAAACTAAAGTAGGTTCAGTATATGCCATGCAACCTTTTTCAGGTAACTTACCCGAAATCAATACTTCAGAAAAACAGAAATTACAACAAACCATTCAGCATTTTTACGATAAAATCTTTGTCCCGAATAAGTTTTCCGGTAGTTTCTTAGTAGCAAAAAACGGGCATATCATTTATGAAAAATATGCTGGTATGGGCAATTTTGAAGACAAAGACACCATAACACCTCAAACACCTTTACATATTGCTTCAATGAGTAAAGTATTAACTGCCACAGCGGTTTTTCTTTTGATAGATTCAAAAAAAATCACTTTAGATCAAAAAGTAAACACCATACTTCCTGATTTTCCTTACGATGCTATTACGGTGAGAACCTTATTAAACCACCGAAGCGGATTGCGCAATTACAGCTATTTTACTGATAAAAACGCCTGGAATCAAAGAGACACACTGCACAACAGTGATTTGATTCCGTTTATTATCAAAAATAATATTCAACTGGAATTCAAACCGGACACGCGTTTCAGCTATTGCAATACCAATTATTCAATTCTGGCTTTAATAATTGAAAAGGAAATGAAAATGGACTATAGAACTGCCATGAACAAACTTATTTTTCAGCCTTTAGGAATGAAAAACACTTATGTTTTTGATTTAAAGAAAGACGGCAAAACGGCCAGTCAATCCTACAAAGGAAATAAAATCAAATATCCACACAATTATCTGGATGATATTTATGGTGATAAAAACATCTACTCTACGCCAAGAGATTTATTGAAATTTGACATGGCGACCTATAATTCTTCTTTCCTAAATAAAGCTTTATTAAAAGAAGTGTTTAAAGGTTATAGTTATGAAAGTCGTGGTACAAGAAACTACGGTTTAGGCATCAGAATGTTTGAATGGCAAGATGGAAAAAAGATGTTTTATCATAATGGCTGGTGGCACGGAAGCACTTCAGCATATATAAAACTGAAAGATGAGAAAGTAACATTAATTTGTATTTCAAATAAATTCACACGTTGTACCTACAGACTGAAATTGTTATCAAGTCTTTTTGGAGATTATCCTTTCGAATTAAAAGGTAAAGAGGAATCTTTAGAATAAAGAGCAATTGGGATATTCTTGTTTCAAACTTCTGACAGAAATCAATTTAAAATTCTAAAAAAACAACTACTTTTGCAATCTCACAAATGGGGTCGACTGGTTTTGACAGCAAGTCGAATTGAATTGTAAGCATGTTGAGCATTGAGGTGTTGCTCATAAATATAATGTCTCACAATTTTACACGGCGAAAATAATTACGCTTTAGCTGCTTAATCTGAATTATAGTAAGATTTGCCAAGTTCCTACTAGGTAGGAAAGCTGGATTCTCCTGAAAAGCCCTGGTTTATGGCGTTTCGTCAAGGAGAACCGTAAAAGTAAACCTAGAAACGGTAATGCTTTAAATCCGTTTTGACACTGATAAAGCTAAGTATTGTGTTGCTGTTCCTGGCTTGGCATGATATCGAAAATCTAATCAGGAAATAAACATGTAGAAAGCTCTTTAGTTGCTTGTTTGGACCCGAGTTCGATTCTCGGCGACTCCACTTCAAAATCGCAAATCGTTATACGGTTTGCGATTTTTTTTAGTTAGATTGCAAATAACCCGATAAAGAGGATTTCCTTCGTTAGTTTAGTAAAGCCCTGGGTGCAATAGTCCTGCACTCTAACTGCACTCTAGAGAAAATAATGTAGCCTACTCAAAGTTGAGAGGCTTTGGGTAACTGCATAAATTGTATGATTTACAAACTTCTCTGTTTTTACACTAATTCAAATTATTCATCTACTAACAAATAGTAGGTGCTCAATTTGGTTACCAAAAAAATAAAATGCTCATTTATTATCATTCATAACATAAAAACAGAAGCCAATACATATTTTATGCTTTGTAATTGTAGGTAATCACAATCTTATTTGAAGGTGAAATAAAAGAATAAAGTCAATATAATTGAAAAAATGACATTCAATACTAAACCAATTTTCATCATATCTTTCTGAGGCACCAATCCTGATGCAAATGCCATTGCATTTGGAGGTGTTCCTGCAGGCAGCATGAAACCGTATGAAGCAGCAATCGTTGCAGGAAAAACTAATATTATTGGATTAACATGCAACTGGATTGCTAATGTAAAAAGAAGAGGCAGTGTCAATGCGGCACTAGCGGTATTGCTCATAAATTCTGTACATAGTATACTAAAAAGCACAATGATCCATAGAAAAACAAACAGTGGTACTACAGTAATGAGTTGCGCTACCATGCGAACCAATATTATTCCCAAGCCACTCTGATCAATTAGCATTCCCAATGTAAGCCCTCCTCCGAAAAGCAGTAAAACTTCCCATTGTATGGATTTCATTATTTGTTTCCAATTTAATACTCCTGTAATAAATATCAGGAAGATTGCCATGATGGCCACTAATGCGCTAAAACCATCTGACAATTTTAATACTGGTGAGAGCACACCATCCAATACCCACAGTGCAACCGTAAAAAAAAATATGGAAGCAATTGTCTTAATCGGAACATTTTTATTGCTGTCAACAACCATTTGGGCAATGCGTATTTTTTTGTCGGGTTTGAAATACCATGTCAATACTAATATCATGACGGGAAAAGTAATCAGGAAGACGGGAAAAGAATATTTTATCCATTCTGAAAACGACAAGCCAAGAATTGATGCTCCGATTGCATTTGGCGGTGAGGCTACCATTGTTATAACTCCACCAATATTTGCAGCATAAGCAATGCCCAGTATTAAAAATTTAGATTCAGCGGTAACACGATCTCTCTTTAATAAAGCAAGCAAACCTATTCCCAAAGGTATCATCATTGCTGTTGCCGCAGTATTGCTTACCCAACAGGCACTTAATGAAGTAGCCAGCATCAACAGGATAGCTGATTTATAAAAATTACCACGTGCAAGGACAATCAACTTTTGAGCCAGTAATTTGTCTAGTCCGTAATAAGTTAAAGTACCTGCAATTACATATCCTCCCATAAATAAAAAAATGATTGGATGGGCAAATTGGCTGAAAGCTTTGCTGGGGGACACAAGATGTAGCACGCTGGCGAGTACTGGTATTATTAGCCCCGTCATCGCAAGAGGAATAGCTTCAGTCATCCATAAGACGGCGACCATGACCAATAAAGCCAATGCCTTTTGTGCTTGCTGGTCTTCAAAAAAGTGACAATTTAACAATATGCAAAAGAGTGTTATGGCAATTGCCAATGCTGGGAATTTGATTTGCTTTGCAATATCAATTGATGGGGTATCCATTTAAAAAATTTAGGAATGTTATCTATATTTGCAGGCATTTGTCAAAGATTATATAGTTAGTTGAACATTTATTTTTTATTCAAATGTTGCAATTTCGTTTTAATTCTTTCTACAACTCCAACTTTGCTTTTGTCAATTTCACCAATTAAAAAGCCATAAGGTTTAAGGGCTTCAATATGGTCGCAAACAATCTTAAACATTCCCATAAGCGGAATGGCGAGGATTAACCCGGGGATTCCCCAAAGTAATTCGCCTATAACCAATATAATTATGGTAAAAAGCGGATTTATCTTTACCTGTGGACCCAGAATTAACGGTTCAAAAAATGAAGTCTGAATGAGCTGTATGATACCATAAGTGATTACTATACCGACCAATAATTCTGGATTTCCTCCGTTAACAGCAGCTATAACAACGGTAATTGCTATTCCGACGATATTACCGAGGTAGGGCACAATTTCTAGAAATCCGCACAGAACGGCAAAAAAAACAGCATTTTCTACTCCTATAATTGTGAAACCTATGCCATACATTACCCATAGCAGTACTATCATTTTCGACAGCCCAAGCAAATATTGTTGGGAAATACGGGTTATACTAAAAAGCACTTTTTCCATTTCAGGATGCTGCGTGGTTTTAGTAATCCTCAGCAAAAAAATTTTGATATGATTTCGAGAAAGCAATAAAAAAACAAAGTAGGCTAAAACCAAAACAAAATTGGTGAGGAATGACATAACAGACCTCAACACTAATTGCATGATGTTAGAATAAGAAGGTTGTTCTTTAATAAGGATTTGAAATTGTGCATCTTTTGAAATATTCAAATGATTAAAAATATATTCCTGTACACTATTTGCTGTTTCAAGCGACTTATGTTTTATAGAAGCCAAATCACTTAAAAGCTCAGTAATCTTAAAACCTAGTAATGAAATTAAAATGACGATAATGATAAGAAAAACCACTAGACAAATCAAAGCAGCAACAGTCTTAGGTATTTTTTTCTTTTCCAAACTGTTGCATAATGGTAAAAACAAAGTTGCCAAAATACCTCCAATACACAATGGCATTAGTATCTCTTTTGCGAAATATAAACCTGCAAAAATCAAAAATAACACAAGTAGTTTTTTTATTACTGATGAAAGTGAAGCGATCATAAGATTCAATGTTTTTAATACTTCAGTTGTGATCTTAATTTAAAAAGTTCTTTTTATTTATTGGAAAGACTAACTGATAATTTTACATGGCAAGTATATACAAATCACCCGATTAGCGCAGATTTTCTTCAGTAGCAAAATGAACCTCAGAGGTAACTGGTATATTCAATATCTTAGAAATCATGCAGTATTGCTCAGCTTCTTTTGTTATTGTTGCAAAATCTTCGGCATTAATTCCAGAAATAGCACCAATAATAATTAAATGAATTCCTTTAATTTCATTGTTTTCCACTGTCAATGTAGCTTCAGTATCTAAAGTTATTACTGCTATTTCTTTTTTACTTAACATCGCACTTATTGCCATTGTAAAGCATCCCGCTTGCGCGGCAGCAAGTAGTTCTTCTGGATTTGTACATTTCTCATTACCATCGAAATGAGTATTAAAACTGTATTTGGTATCATTTAAAATGTTACTTTGAGTTGTTAATGTTCCATTCCCTTTGTCAAAATTCCCTGCCCAATGTGCTTTTGCTGTATGTATCATGATTTTAGTTTAAATATCTTCTTAGTATCCAGGCGGTAGTTTCATGTTGTTGTAAAATCTTCGTAAGCAAATCTGCAGTTCCAGCGTCATGATTTCCATCAGCACATAAGTCGATATCTTTTCGTAATTCGGTCGTCAAACTTTCATGGTCTTCTAAAAGTTCCATTATCATTTGCTTTTGCGAAGGATATTTATTAGGACTTTCCTTTAGTCTCGTTCGATCTGAAAACTCAGCCATAGTGCCAATAGTTTTAGACCCTAACTTGTTAATTCGTTCGGCTACTTCATCTATAATGATTTCAATTTCTGTGTATTGCCCTTCAAATAACTTATGAAGTTCCATAAAACTTTCTCCAGAAACGTTCCAATGAAATTTCCTGGTTTTAATATACAACAGCATTTCGTCAGACAAAATAACTGATAACAATTCGACGCTTTTTTGTAAGTTATTTTCTGAAATTCCAATTTTTGGTACCATGATTTTTTAATTTAAATAATTAATAGTTTGACTGCTATTTTTCATTTCTTTAGGACTTAAAATGTGATGACAAATTAAAATGAATCCTCATCACCAAACTCATTTAGTTTTTTCTTCAAACCTTGTTTTGATGTAACCAATTTGGTATTGGATTTTAATGGTTCCGTTTTTTTATTTGTGGAAACTTTTTTCGGAACAGTAGCTTTTTTTTTTGCAGGACTCATAATTTTATTTTTTTTAATATTAAACAAATTGATTTTGTTTTTTTATTCTTGAAATATCTTTTGGTAATTGCTTTTCGGGCTTTTTGTTTTTTAATACTTTTTCCATTGTTAATCGCGCCATCAAATAGCTTAGCGTTGATTCTGCTCCTTGATTAAGATTAACATAATCTGTTTCTAAACCATCATAACATCCGCCAGTACAAGGATTGTAAATAATTTGATTTAGGTGATTTTTGCCCAAAAACCAATCAAAACTGATTTTCATCTTATCTAAATAACTCTTATCCTTAAAGACATCGTAGAACAAATTCAAAGCAAGAATAGTATAAGCAACGTCAATAGGCTGCTCCCCTCCATTTTCCTCCGACATTAATTTTCCTTTATTATACATCCAGCCTTTATTAGAAATCACTTTTATTCTGTCTCCTTTAAATATTTTAGACAACAAGAAATCAAATGAAGTTTTTGCGATTTTTTTATATTTTTCGTCATTGGTCACCAACCATGCGCAAACCAACGCTTCAGATAAAACACTATTTGCATAAGTTAAGTAGCTTTCAAACCACAACCATTCCTCATTAGATTCGTGCTTGAACATCTGAACCAGCCTGTCACCAAGATATTTTACTATTGATATGTTTCTTTCAGAACTCTTTCTTAAGTTATTGTAGTAAATTCCTTTTATAACAAATCCCATGGCTCTGGGCGAATGAATTTTATGAACATTAGACAAGGCAAAATCCATTGTTTTCTGAACTTTTTCAGCCAAAGACTCAGGAAGCAAATCACTTATGGAAACTAAATACCCCAATGCCCAAATGGCTCTTCCATTAGAATCTGAAAGATTGGTTTGTTTGTTTTCTTCCGTGAAATTTTCATTATAATCTACATAATTTAAAAAATAACCTTCTGTTTGTAGACAACGCTTAATAAAATTGAAATAACGTTCTATATAATCTAAATCAGATCGATCTTGTGTTAATTCAAAATGCTGACACATCACTATTAAGGCTCTTGCATTGTCGTCTAAAGTATAACCTGAAGAAATATCGGGTTCATTCAGTATTGAGAACTGAATCATTCCTGTACGAGTTGTTAATTTTTTAATGTGTTTTAAATTGATTTCAGGTATTCTATATCGCAAATGAATTTTATCATTGCAAATTTTACCAAATAGCATGGCATGATTAATGGCTGAATTTTCCCAAGCATTTGGAGCCATTTTATGCAATCCATTAGCAATGATATTTTTACACAATTGCTCATCGTTCAGCAGGCGAATTACTTGTTGCGCCAATTGTTCTGAATTTTCAAAATCAATAACGATTCCTGAATCATTTTGCAAGACCTCCAGTGCATGGGGAATTGGTGTGGAAATAATGGGACAGCCACAACTTATAGCATAAGCAAATGTCCCGCTAACCGCCTGATGAGGGTCTTTTGAAGTAAATAAATAAACATCCGTTAACTGTAGGTATTCCAATAATTCATTTAAAGGTAAATATTGATTTATAAATTTTACATTTTCTTGCAGTTTCAAGGTTTCAATTTTTGCTTCAAGCATCATCCTATATTGTTCTCCTTCTTGTTTTAGTACAGAAGGATGTGTTTTACCTATAATTAGAAACATTACATCTTTATTGTTGTTTATAATATTTGGTAACGCATTCAAAGTAGTTTCAATGCTTTTTCCTGAACTTAATAACCCAAAAGTAGAAAGTACCTTTTTGCCTGATAATTGGTATTTCTCTTTTAGTATTCTTTTATCTAGATGTTCTACAAGATGGGTTCCATGGGGTATAATCGATATTTTTTCAGAAGACACGCTGTAATCATTAGTTAGTATCTTTTTCGATGCATTGGTCATTACAATAACTGCTTCGGCTGCAGTGATTATTTTTTGAACTTTCTCGTTTAAAACTTTATCTGGTTGGGGCAGTACAGTATGGAAAACAAGTATAATTGGTTTTTTTAAAGTGTTTAAAAATATCCCAAAATCATCTTCATTGGTTTTAAACAATCCAAACTCATGTTGCACCAATACCATTTCAATTGTATTGCTTTCATTAATTTCTTTAGCTAATTTTATATAGCTTTCTTGGCAATCGGTTTCAAGCACATACTTTACCTCGTTGGGATAAGAGTGTTTATGACTTTTCATTTCCAAAGCGCAAACGTTTATTGAAAATAAGTTTTTAAATTTATTTTGAACTGCTGCTATTAAATCTTGAGAATACGTAGCTATTCCACATTCTCTTGGCGGAAATGAGGATATAAATAAAATCTCTGGCAATTCAATATTTGATGTTGGTTTCTTATCCTCTTCAATTAGGTTGATTGAATTCCTTTGGATGGCGCTCTTATTTTTCATCATTTTTGATATTTGCGATTAGTTCCTTTAATAATTCGGAAATACTTACCGATGCAACCGCAATACGCTTGTCGGCAGCTCCATAATAAATATATAGTGTATCTTCAAACAAAGAAGTTCCTGTTGGAAAGCACACATTATCCACTTCTCCTTTTAATTCCCATTTCTGATCGGGTTTAAATAATGGATAAGGCAATCTTGAAATTTCTTTTTTTGGATTTTTCAAATCCAATAATGCCGCACAGGCCGAATAGATATATCCTTTTTCTGTATCATGTACACCGTGGTATATCATCAACCAGCCTAATTCAGTTTCAATGGGAGGACAACCACCACCGACGTAACTCATTTCATGGTCATATTTTGGTGAAAGCACAATATATTCATCGATACGAACAAAATAACTTTGCCAAAACTCAGGTGTCAATTCTTCCAAATCAGATACCGCAACAATTTGTATGTTAGGTTTAATTCGGTGTAAAAAATATAGTTCCCCATTAATTTTTCTTGGAAAGAAAATCAAATTTTTATCCCATACATAAGACACATCCTTCTCAGCTTCAAAAACTTCGTTGTGACCTTCATATATTGACCTATTTATGCTGATTCCCCCCCTATGTGCTGCTAATTCAACAAATTCTTTATGCGTTATTTTAGGAACAATTAATCCCTGCTTTTCAAAATGAATTAAATCCTTTGAAAAAGCCAGAGCTCCCAAGGCATTTACTTCATTATAAGCAGTATATGTAAGATAATAGGTCTCTTCAATCTTTACAATTCTAGGATCCTCTACCCCACACGATTCATAATCAAACTCCGGAAAAAGAATAGGTTTATCTAATCTTTTTTCAATAGTTAAAGGGCCTTTTAATTGACAATAACCAATGCTGGAAAAATTTCCACTTCTTACTGCTCTGTAAAAAAGATGAACAATGTTACCTTCTTGAATTACTCCAGGATTCGAAACACCTTCATTTTCAAAATCAAGTTCTGTTTTTTCGAGTATAATTCCTTCTTTTTTTACAGTAATCATAACTCGTTTGTTTAATTTTTTAAAATGATTTTTAGCAGTTCAATTTATAACTGTTCAAAAACTAAATTTTATCTCCTCATATAATATGAACATGAACTGTAAAGGTTTGCGTTAAAAGTAAAGGTGCTAATACTCTTGCATATAATAGTTATACAAAGTTTTAAATAAGTTATATAATTACGACTTATGAAGAAGTCTCCAAAAAATTATATAATTAAAGCGATCGACTAGAGTGTCTTATTTTTTAGCTGTTTGAAAAACTAGAAATTATGGTTTTTCAATTCGGACTTGGCTGCCATTTTGCAACGGAGTCGAACCATGTATTTTGAGTGGAGAACATTTTTTATGCTATTTCGTTTTTAAAATATTATAAATAACACAAAAATATGCTGATTTGGAGAATAAAAATTAATCTAAAGTATGCTCTTCATAACCACTTTTTATAATGGTTGAAATCATTTTAAATTGCACGTTAGCGTTAAAACAATGTTTTGTATGTGCTGGAATAATTATTCTTTCGCCTAGTTTTAAAAAATGTACTTTTTCATCAATCGTAATTTCTGCTGATCCATCTATAATTTGAATATAATTATCAAATGGTGATTTTTTCTCAGCCAATTCTTCACCAGCATCAAACGAAGAAGCAGTAATGTTTCCAGTGATTTTTTTTATAATTGTTTTGCTTAAAACAGCATTAGGTATATACTGAATAATTTCAACAATGATGTGAGATTTTCCTTTTTCAACGTCAGTAGGTTCCATGGCTTTTTGCTGTGTTTTTTATTTTGAAGATGAACGAAACTATTTTAATACACTATCACAACAAAGATGATGCTTTAATTTTTAAGATGCCTTATAAAACATATATTTATATATTTTTCTCATGCTTCTCAAAGTCTCCTAACTTTGAGGAATAATGCTAACCTGTGCCTACAAACAAATTCCCAACAAATGCAAACACGCACCTGCAACTAGCAAATAGACACCTGTAATTAGCAACAACGCACCTGCAACTAACAAATGAAGACCTGTAAAATGCAAATAGAGACCTGCAACTTACAAAAAACACCTCTCTACTCCAGAAACCACAACTATCTAAAAAAAATCCCGCTCAGTTTTGCAACCGAGCGGGACCTTAATAAAAACCTAATGATTAGTCAATGATGATTCTTCTTGAAGCTTTCTTTCCAGCACTTTCAACATTCAAGATATAAATACCTGATGAAAGTGTACTGAAGTTTAATTCTTTACTGAATACCGAACCAGTATTAGCGAATGAATTGTTATATATTGAACGTCCTCTCAAATCATATAGAGAAACATTTACTTTTTCTGAAGTAGATAAAACAACGTTAAACACCCCATTTGAAGGATTTGGATATACTCCAAAGTTTTCAAACTGATTTTCCGCAGTTGATAATGTTCCTTGAATTACAAAATTATCAATAAATACACCTGTATTATTTGAACCATCATCAGAGATAAAGGTAAATCTAAAAATAGCGTTAGCCGGTGAACCCAAAGTATTCAAAGTATGCGAGTAATTACGTTTATTTCCATTTACACCTGTACCACTCGCTGGAGCTGTTGCATATAAACCTGTCCATTGTTTTCCAATACAGTTGAAACAATCTGTTCCGTCAGGTAATCTTGGACTGTTATACCAGTTTGCATCAGCAGATGTTCCTAAAACATTCCAAGTAGCACCAGAATCTGTAGAGTATTCAAAGTAAATAATATCCCAATTTGATTCTAAATCAAAAGCCATATCAAAATTAACAGTTGGACTTGTAATATTAGATAAATTATAACATTGTGATACCAAATAAGAGGTAGTTTTGTCTGGATAATTACCTACTAATTTTGTAGCATATCCAGCAGAGTTACCGGTAGCAGCACTCGTTAAAGGTGTTTTATTTACCGTTCCTCTTTCCCAAAGCGTGTTTGTTTTACCATTTACATCAATAGATACTAAAACATCAGTTGCAGCAGTAAATGTATTGATCACATTAACCGTTCCACTATCATTAACAACAATTCCTAAAGATTTAGTATTGTTTGTAGCATTACCATCACCTGCAGTAGTTGTTGTTACGTTTAATGTATGGAAACCTCTTGTAAGACCTGAAACAGGAATAGCTTGAGGAGTAGTTGAACAATTTGTTAAACTACCTGTCCAGTTAATTGTTGAATTAGCGCCTCCATCAACATTATAGGTAATTGTAGCAGCAGAAATATTTGCTGTACCAGCATTTTCAATAATGATTGAAGGGTTGTAAGCACTTCCACAAGCAACACTTGAGTTTCCGCCTAAAATACTTTTAATCGATACATCGTTAGCCAATCCTACATAATCTGCACCAACATTTACAGCATACCAAGCTTTAGTTACCGCTTGAACTTCTGGACTTGTTGCACAATAAAGACTACTAGCTACAGCAATAGATCCATTACGGGCATCGCTAAATTTAGCATTCGCTGTTAGATAATCACGTTCAGTATAATAAGCAATTTGAGATGATTTAGTCATACCAATACCTGCAACATTATAAACATCAGGACCACCATTAGCAGCACTTGCGTTGTTCGTTCCTGCTTTACCAGCAGTTAAAATATAAAACCAGTGATTTAAAACACCACTATTATTATGTACACCACACCAGTCATTTGTATTTTGTCCAGGAGTATTACAAACTGATCCAGAAGCACCAGCATCATCTTGAGTATCTGCATAATTTGTTCCTAAGAAAGTATCTGCATTTCCTCTTGTTGTAGGATAACTCATAGAACGTAATGGACTTCCAGACAATTGCTCTCCAATTTTCCAAACTGCTAAAGTTCCAGGAGATGCTGTATCTTGTCCTGCGTTTAAGTTTCCAAATTTGGCATATTGCTCAATACAAGCACCCCAAATATCTGAATAACCTTCATTCATAGCTCCCGATTGGTTTTGATAAGCCAAACCAGCAGTGTACTGACAAACAGCATGTCCAATTTCATGACCAATAACATCAACAGCCGTTAAAACATCAAATGAATTACCATCTCCGTATCTCATTATAGTACCAGTCCATTGTGCATTGTCCCAACCTGACGCGCCATTATTCGTTTGATTAAAGTGTACATAATTTTTAATTTGAGCACCATTATCATCAAAACTGTTTCTATTGAATGTATTTTTCCAAAAATCATATGTTTTCATTGCACCCCAATGTGCATCTAATGCCGCGTTGTCTCTAGTCGATGAAGCAGCAGTATAATTTCCGTCATTCCAGTTATTATCTGTATCTGTAAAATTAGTATTAGCAGCAGTACTATTTGTATTGGCACTATTGTAAGTCATAATTCCATTGCCTCTTGTCATGTCATTTAAAACATATTTTGAAATACCTACATCTAAAGTAGTTTCAATATTTTGAACGCCACTATATCTTGTAGCAGCACTTCCTGTTGCAAAGAACGCTTTAGAAGCATCTACAGCTTTTGATCCAGTTACAATTTTTTCAACATGTTTAGCAACCTTATCATTTTCTGCTTTAGAAACCAAACGATCAGCATGTTTGATGATTGGATTTCTGTATAAAAGAGCACCAGAATTAGCATCTACAAAAATTTCTTCTCTAGCTATTGGTGTAGAAGAAAAAATATCAAATTTGTAAGCTAATTTTATTTCACCAGTTCTTAATATTGGTAAAATAACTAGTTCTCCTGTAGGTTTTGAGTATTCCATTGCAGCAGCTTCAGCTTTATCTTCCCAAACAAATTTAGAGTTAGAGGGCATATATGAAATTGCTCTCGCAAAACAATTTTCTGCAGATAATGAAGGAGTAGTGTTTAATTCGCCAGGATTATACAATTCTCCATTTACTGAAACTACAGCACCATTCCGAGCATGCGTAATCGCAGTTCCGAACTCAACTTTTATACCTTTATAGTATTGTTGATTGCGTTGGTGGATCATTCCTGAAATATCAGCATTCTCTTTTTTTGCTTCGAATGTGTTATTCCGTTTATCAAGATTATATAATTTACTAAATTGATCAATTGCAGTTTCTTTTGAAGCTGCATTTTCAATTTGAAGTGTTTTTTGGTGAGGATCACTTGGGTTTTCACCTTTGTTATCTTGAGCGAAAACACCCGAAGATAACAACGCCACTAATGATAGCGACAGGTAGTAATTCTTTTTCATATTATTATTTTTTAGTAGATTTGAGTGCAATAATAGTAAATTAAATGTTAAATATATATTTTTTCCTAACCATAAGTCAACCATAAAATAAATATATAACTATTTATAAATAAGCAACTTACATTTAAAATTATTTTTGTAAGAAATAAACCATGCATTAATTTTTTAATAATAAATTAATTTTCGCAACCTTTATAAATAAAAAATCCCGCTAGAAGCGGGATTTTTATATGATATTAATTCACTAATTAATAATAATTCTTTTTGAAGCTTTCTTTCCAGCGCTTTCCACATTCAAGATATAAATACCTGATGAAAGTGTACTGAAGTTTAATTCTTTACTGAATACAGAACCTATATTAGCGAATGAATCGTTATAAATAGAACGCCCTCTCAAATCAAACAATGAAACATTTACTTTTTCAGAAGTAGATAAAACTACATTAAATACTCCATTTGAAGGATTTGGATATACTCCGAAACTCTCAAATTGATTTTCAGGAGTTGATAATGTCCCTTGAACTACAAAATTATCAACAATAGCTCCTTCTTGATTTGCTCCATCATCTGACATAAATACAATTCTAAATAAGATGTTTGAAGCTGGTGTAGCACCTCCAAATCCGAAAGCTGATAAGCTATGTGAATAATTACGTTTGTTACCATTAACTCCCGTTCCTCCCGTTGGTGCTGTTGCATAATCTCCTGTCCATTGTTTACCAATACAATTAAAACAATCTGTTCCGTCAGGCATTCTAGAACTATTATACCAGTTAGCATCAGCAGATGTTCCTAAAACATTCCAAGAAGCACCAGAGTCTGTAGTATATTCAAAGTAAATGATATCCCAGTTTGATTCTAAATCAAAAGCCATATCAAAATTCACTGATGGATTTGTCATATTAGACAAATTATAACACTGAGAAACCAAATAAGATGTGGTCTTATCAGGATAATTTCCATTTAATTTAGTAGCATATACTTGAGAACCCGCTACTGCATTACTCAATAATGTTTTAGTAGAAGTACCTCTCTGCCAAACAGAATTTGATTTACCAGTTGCATCAATAGAAACCAAAACATCACTAGCACTATTAAATGTATTAACAGCATTAACCGTTCCGCTATCATTAACAACAATTACTAAAGATTTAGTATTGTTTGCAGCATTACCATCACCAGCAACAGTTGTTGTTACATTCAATGTATGGAAACCTCTTGTTAAACCTGAAACCGCAATAGCTTGAGGCGCAGTAGAACAATTTGTTAAATTACCAGTCCAGTTGATTGTTGAATTAGCTCCTCCGTCAATATTATAAGTAATTGTAGCGGCTGTAATATTTGCACTTCCTCCGTTTTCAATAATGATTGAAGGACTGTAAGCACTTCCACAAGCTACATTTATATTTCCACCAGTAATGCTTTTAAGCGCTACATCATTAGCATATCCAACATAATCAGTTCCAACATTTACTGCTTTCCAAGCTTTAGTTACCGCTTGAACTTCAGTACTTGTTGCACAATAAAGGTTACTAGCTACTGCAATTGTTGCATTACGCATATCTGCGTAAGTTGCATTTGCTGTCAAATAATCTCTTTCTGCGAAATAAGTAATTTGAGAAGATTTAGTCATCCCAATTCCTGTTACATTGTATGCGAAAGGTCCACCAGAAGCAGCTGGAGCATTATTTGTCCCTGCTTTACCTGCAGTTACAATATAAAACCAATGATTTAAAACACCACTATTATTATGAACTCCACAATAATCATTACCTGTTGCACCACCAGTTGGAGTACAAGTACCATCATCTGCAGTAGTAGTCCAGTTTGTTCCTTTGTAAGTATCAGGATTACCTTTAGTTGTAGGATAACTCATAGAACGTAATGAACTACCTGTTGATGAAAGATCTTCTCCAATTTTCCAAAGCGCCAAAGTACCAGGAGATGCTGTATCCGCTGTAGCATTCAAATTTCCATTTCTACCATATATTTCAATACATGTTCCCCAAATATCAGAAAGTGCTTCATTCATTGCACCAGATTGATTCTGGTAAGCTAAATTCGCAGTGTAACTACAAATTGCATGTCCAATTTCATGTCCACAAACATCTAAAGCTGTAAAAGGTCTAGTACTTCCGTCACCGTAAGTCATTACAGTTCCATTCCAAAAAGCGTTAGAATATCCAGCTCCACCTGCAACATCATCATAGTGTACATAACTTTTTATTTGTGCACCTGCATTATCATAACTATTTCTTCCAAAAATATTTTTCCAGAAATCATATGTCATTTCAGCACCCCAATGCGCATCTAAAGCTGCATTGTCTTTAGTAGATGAGGCAGCAGTATAATTACCTGTATTCCAAGTATCTGTCGCATCAGTAAAATTGGTTGAAGGATATGTTGGTGTCTTTCCAGAATTATAGGTTACAATACCATTTCCAGTACCTCTTGTATCTTCATTAAGAACATAAACACCAGGACTTAACAATTTAGTTGCAATTATTCTATTTCCGCTATAACGTGTTGGAACTGGAGCAGGAGCAAAAGTAGCATTTGTCCCAAGTGCAATCCCTTCCATTTTTTTAGCATTAGTTTCAATTTCTTTATTAGACACTAATTTAGTTAAGTGTTTAATAATTGGATTTTTATATAAAATTTCTCCTGTATGAGCGTCTACAAATACTTCATCTCTAGATATAGGAGACATTGCATATATATCATATTTATAAGCCAATCTAATTTGCGCAGAATTTACTTTTGGAAAAATTACAAGTTCACCTACTGGTTTAACGTAATCCATTGCTTTGGCACTATTATCGTCTTCCCACAAATATTTTTGAGCTCCAATGAAATTTAAAGCAATTGTTAATCCGTCTCTTGAAGATAAATTTGGAGTAAGATTTAATGATTTAGCATCATATAATTCTCCGTTAACACTTTCTACTTGTCCATCACGTGTATGTGTAATTGCTGTACCAAATTCAACTTTTATACCTTTATAGTATTGTTGATAACGTTGGTGTGTAAATCCAGAAAAATCAGAAGTTTCTGGTTTTGCTTCAAAAGTATTGTTTTTATCTAAATCGTATTTTTTACCAAATTCAACTATAGCAATTTCTTTCGAAGTATTGTTTTCAAGTTGGAGTGTTTTTTGATATGCATTATCTGGGTTGTAGCTCTTGGCATTTTGTGCCAAAACACTCCCCGAAAACAATCCAATTATAGATAATAATAGACAGTAGTGGTTTTTCATAATTTAGGGTTTTGCAGTTTGAATGCAATATTAGTAAAAAAAATGTTAAATAAATGTTTTTTTTATTAAATTTGACTATGCAAAAAAACCCACTAACTATGTCTAAACAAGCACTTTACATTTTAAGCATCTTGGTAACCATTCTGTTAGGTGCATTATTGTATTCTAAACTTTGTTGTGAAGATTGCTGTGAGAAAACCACAGAAAATTCAGCGCCTATTTCGACCAATACTAATGAAATGACTGAAACCAATAACTTCAGCTTAAGCGGAAATGACTTTACTTATTCCTGCAATGGTAATTTTAGGTTTTTAACCAATGGATTCAACAACATTCAACCGATAAACGACTCTATTAACAACGGAATTACTCAATTAAAAAGAGTTTTTGACCAAAATCAAAATCAAAAAATACACATAATTGGTTATGCTTTAAATACCGAAAAAAACACTTCAGCTTATCCTAATTTAGGAATTGCCAGAGCCAATGATATCAAAAATTATTTTATTTCTAAAGGATTTGCTTCCAACCAATTTGAAACATATGGAGAATTGAAAGATTCCTGGAAAGTGAGTAATGACAATGTTTTTGGGCCTGTAAACTTTAAAATTGAGCAAAATAAAGAAACAGCTAAAACGGTAGATTGGAATGCATTAAAAGAAGAAATAAGTACAAATCCGTTGATTTTATATTTTAATACCAACCAAACAGAAATTGATTTATCTGCTGAAGAAAGACAAAAAATTGCCGATTTAAGTAAATATTTAGACAATGTTGCAAATGCAAAAATAAGCTGTATCGGACATAGCGATGCCACTGGAAATAGGAATCTAAACATTCGATTGGGCCAAAATCGCGCCGATTTCGTAAAAAATTAGTTAGTAAAAAATGGAATTTCAATTGAAAAAATCAAAAGTGTTTCCAAAGGTCCAGACGAACCAATTGCAGATAATAAAACTACCGAAGGCAAAGCCAAAAATAGACGAACAGTAATAACTCTAGAATAATCAACCCAAAAAAACATACCATTATGAATATACCTTGCTTTTTAATCCCAGTTATAGTAGGCCTTATTTGTGCACTTTTAGGCTATTTGTTAGGCAAAATGATGTCGGGTGGAAATACCGTTACTTCAAATAATTTTGCAGACACAAGCTCCAATTCACTTCAAACCGATTTAGATGCATGCAAAGCCAATTCAGCCAAATTAAATGCTACTATTTCATCATTACAAACTGAATTAAATTCTTTAAAAACTAAGCATGCAAGCACACAATCATTTGTAGCTACAGAACCTTTAATCCTTTTTGATGCCGACTTAGCCGCTTCGATTTATGGCAAAAAAATCACTCAGGATGATTTGAAAATAGTAGAAGGAATAGGTCCAAAAATCGAAGAATTGTACCATAATGCAGGTATTACAACATGGAAAGCATTATCCGAAACATCCCTAGAAAAATCACAATCTATACTTCATGAAGCAGGCGAAAGATATGCGATGCACAATCCATCAACTTGGGCAAAACAATGTTTATTAGCTTACCAAGGTAAATGGAATGAGCTCAAAGACTGGCAGGAGAGCCTTGACGGCGGAAAGGAATAATACATTATATATAACAACCCAAACCACGCTATATCAGCGTGGTTTTTTTATCTTTGAAAAAACAATTAAGACTATGAATTTTAACGATATTATTGGTGCAATTGGAGTTGGAATCATCCTAATTGCTTACTTCTTAAACATATTTACTTTTATAACCAAAGACGGAAAACTATACTTTGTATTGAATATTGTTGGAGCCAGTATTGCTTGTTATGCATCTATTTTAATCAATTATATGCCATTTATAATCTTAGAAGCCACTTGGGCATTCGTTAGTATTATGGCTTTAATTAAAACATTTAAAAAATAATTCACATGGAAAATACTGCTTTAATCACTAAATTCTATACTGCTTTT
Organism: Flavobacterium sp.; assembly: GCA_039933895.1. Classification (GTDB taxonomy): domain Bacteria; phylum Bacteroidota; class Bacteroidia; order Flavobacteriales; family Flavobacteriaceae; genus Flavobacterium. Next base: position 22,702 of record JBDTNG010000129.1, read on the forward strand.
TCAAATTCTAATGCTCAGGAAATGGCAAATTGCTATCACAATGAAGCCACATTTGAAGATCCAGCTTTCGGAAAATTGAATCAAAAAGAGGTTACTTCAATGTGGAAAATGCTTTTAGAAAGAAGCAAAGGGAATCTTAAAATTGAATTTAAAGATGTCTTTTCAAATGAAAAAACGGGTTCAGCAACTTGGATTGCAACTTATCTTTTTAGCCAAACCAACAGAAATGTGATCAATGTAATTGATGCAAAGTTCGAATTTAAAGACGGTTTAATTCTAAAACATAACGACCATTTTAACATCTACAAATGGTCAAAACAAGCCTTAGGATGGAAAGGTTTTTTGTTGGGATGGACCTCTTTTATGCAAAATAAAATTCAGCAAAACGCCAAGAAATCACTTCAAAATTACATGCAAAAACAGGTTTAAATTTGGCTTAAAAATGACCACTTTTCCACTTCAAAAAATCATCAATATTTACCTCCCATTTTAAGCTGGGATTGTAAAACAATTGTCCCATTTTTACTTCCAAAGGACAATCAAAATTATTAACAAAAAGACCTCCGGTACCCAAACCCTGAGGCATTAAATTGTGCTTCAAAAAGGTAAATTGCGCGATAGCATTTAGCCCTATATTTGACTCCAAAGCAGAGGTAATCCACCAACCAATATTGTGTTTTTCAGCAAGCAAAATCCACTCGTTTGTACCTCGAAAGCCACCGATAAAACTCGGCTTCAAAATGATATATTTTGGTTTAACCTTGAGTAGCAACGCTTCTTTTTCCTGAAGTAAAAACACGCCAATCAATTCTTCGTCCAAAGCGATGTCGATTTTGCTTGTTTTACACAACTCTGACATCGTGTCAGTATGTTTTTTTTGTATCGGTTGCTCTATACTATGCAATTCATAACCAGTTAATTGATTTAATTTATTTAAAGCATCTATTTCACTAAAAGCACCATTAGCATCTACTCGAATTTCTATCTGTTCAGGAGTAAAATTTTGACGAATATAGCCCAATAATCGCAATTCTTGATTGAAATCTATAGCGCCTATCTTGAGTTTTATGCACTTAAACCCTTGTGTGATTTTGTCTTCAATTTGACGCTTCATAAACTCCTCATCTCCCATCCAAACCAATCCATTAATTGGGATACTTTTTTCACCCAAAGTAAAATCAGAAAGAAACAGCAAAAATGGATTTTCAGCCTCCAAAGATTGGAACGCCATTTCGACTCCAAACTGTATGGAAGGAAATTCAATTAGCGATTCCCAAAGTACTTTTTCACCCAAATGAATATGTTTACAAACCCACTGCAATTTCGACTCGTAATCCGGACGATCATCAGCACTCAAACCACGTAAAATTCCACACTCTCCTATCCCCTTTTTTTGATTGTTTTCCAACACTAAAAACCAGGTTTCTTTTTGCGTTAAGATTCCTCTAGAAGTTCCTGATGGATTTTTGAAATCGAGAATATATTTGTGGTAGGTAGCTTTCAAAATAATGTGATTTTAGAATGTTAGATTTTAGACTTATTTCAATTTTAGAATATATGTTATTTAACGAGTTTGTTATTTATGACGAAGGAGGAATCTCATACATTAATTCAAAAATGAAAAATGAGATTCCTCCTTCACAAAATGCCACAAGAAAATTTTTAATCCATCAATCTTAAAATCTTTTTAAAATTGTCTTTTGGCAAATTCATTTTTTCAAAAGTATCTAAATCGTTAATTGTTTTATTTTTCCAACTTTGCGTTGCAGAAACATTCTGCTCTTTGAATTTATTATGAATTTCTCTCGAAGAAGTCATGTTATCTAAGAACATATACGTGTGTGCCAAATTAAGTTGCACCAGCAATTCGCTCGAATCTAGTTTTTCCGCATTTTTAAGCGATTTAAGCGCTTTTTCGAATTGTTTGGTGAAAATGTATTGCTCAGCCAAAGAATTGTAATCTAAAGCCGTTGCTTTGCCTTTATTGATGATTTTATCATTCAACAGCTGGATAGCATTCTCAAAGTTTCCTTGCTTAGCCATTTTTTTAGCTTCTAGGCGAATGATTTTATTAAAAACAGAAGTGTTTCCAGTTTCCGAAAGTGCTGCATCTTCATTTTTGGAAATTAATGCGTTTTTTTCGGCAGAAGATAACTTTTGAAATTCTTGAAATTTGTAATCTTTTTGGATTTTATCAATCAAACTGAAACAAAAACTATCTGAGTTTGGCAATCTTAGTGCAGTCTCAGTCGATTTAAGATAATCAATTGCCGTTTTTTTGTTTTCCTGAGTCCAGCCACGACTCGCCTTTTTATCAACCCAAGGCACAATTTCAAGGACAATTTTTTCATTCATAATCCAATTTTGGCTTTCAAAAGCAAACCAAAGGTTATGAATATTCTCATTTAAGCAAGTGGACTTCATAGAAACCACTTTTGCATCTTTACTCACAGCGTTAGGCTGGTATAAACAAGCTGCTTTTACATTTCCTGTTTTGGTATAATCAGAAGTTTTGAGCACATCATTAAAAATAGCGTAAGTACATTTGTCGCTTCCAGAAATACTTGAAGCCAATGAAATAGCTCCTCCAGCACCTTTTCCGATGTAATAGGGATCTGGAATCGATTTTAAAACAGAAGCGAGATCTGAAACCATTTTCTGGTTTTCATCGAGCAATGTAATTCGGTAAACAAATTCGGTGGTTCCTTCAGGAAGTTCTTCTGACTTAATCACAATTTTATCTCCGGCGGAAAGTTTAATTTCTTTGTTGGTTATGCGTTCTCTATCCCAATAACCATCTGCCTCTTGTGCAAATGCAAAGTTAGAACCAATAAAAAATATAAATAGAGGTATTGTTTTGAATTTCATTTTTGAATTTTAATTTAATCTAGCAATTTGGATGCCAGATGTGTTTTTAGCCCCGATAGGAAGCGGCATCCTTTTTATTACGGTTATTGAGATTCTCGAAATGACCGTAATAAAAAGATACAGCGAATAGCGGGAAATAGCTCCTAATTACAAAGCAATACTTTCTCCAATTTCAAGTAACATCAGGTCTTTTCCAGCATCAAAGAATTTCTTTTTGGCTTCATTATGATCAATTACGATGTAACCAAAAGTATCGAAATGATATCCAAGTATTTTATCACAATCTAGAAAATCGGAAGCCACAATAGCGTCATCAACATCCATGGTAAAATTATTTCCGATGGGTAAAATAGCCAAATCGAGTTTGGTGCGCATAGGAATCAGTTTCATATCCATCATTAAAGCTGTATCGCCTGCGATGTAAATATTTTTGTGTTCTCCTTCGATAACAAATCCACCAGGTTGCCCGCCATAACTGCCATCCGGAAACGAACTGGTATGAACAGCATTGACGTATTTTACATTTCCAAAGTCAAAATTCCAACTTCCGCCAAGATTCATGGGATGGAATTTTAGTCCTTTATCACCAAAATAATTTGCAATTTCATAATTTGATACCACAACCGCATCAGTTCTTTTTCCTATAGCTTCCGCATCGAGAATATGATCTTGGTGGGCATGCGTTAGTAAAATATAATCCGCTTTAATGGAATTAATATCGATATGACTGGCTTTTGAATTTGCAGTAATAAATGGGTCAACCAAAATGTGTTTTCCTGAAACTTCAATACCAATACACGCGTGTCCGTAGAATGTTATTTTCATATCTGTAAAATTTATTTTTTATAGGTCATATTTCGTATCGCCTTTTGTTAATTCGTGTTTGACTATGCAAACTTGTTATTAATGACGATTTCATAATTTTAGTTATTAAGCATTCGTTAAAAGGATTTGATTTAAAAAATCAGCACCATCGATAAAATGATTGATAAAAGAAAAGTACTTATGGCTAATTTTTTCAATTGTGGATCTAAAGCTCTTGGTTCTGTGCAATAATAAACCGTTCGTAAATGAGACAACAAGGGAAAATAGGCTACTAAAAAAACATATTGATCAATTCTAAAACCTATTCCATTGTAAATTATCGAGAAAATTAAAACCAGTACCATTGCCGTGATAATTAAGAAATAGTGATAAATTTTAGCTTTTGCGCCTCCAATTTTAACCACAATCGTATTTTTCCCTGCTTTTTTATCGGAAACTTCGTCACGCATATTATTTAAATTCAATACGCCAACACTTAATAATCCAATAGCGGCAGCTGGCAAAACCAATTGCCAATCGAATTGTTTTGAGTGCAGGAAATTAACTCCTAAAGTACTCACCAATCCGAAGAAAATAAATACGAAGACATCTCCAAAACCTTTATAACCATAAGCTGAATTACCTACTGTATACCGAATCGCCGAAGCAATCGCTACAACACCAAGCCCTAAGAAGAACAATGAATATCCCAAATGTTGGTCATGAAATGATAAATAAATCAATAGAGCTGCAGAAATAAACGTAAGTGTTGCCGTAATATACATTGCTTTTTTCATTGCTGCTGGTGTAATTACACCACTTTGTATGGCACGTGCTGGACCAATTCGATCTTCATTGTCGGTACCTTTCACTCCATCACCATAATCATTGGCAAAATTGGACAAAATCTGCAATCCTAAAGTAGTTAGCATGGCAAAACCAAAAACTGGCCAGCTGAACACTAATGTAGGCGTTAAAATATCGTTTGTTGG
>JBDTNG010000130.1:0-5480 GCA_039933895.1 Flavobacterium sp.
AACAACTTACAAGGAGTTTGATAAGGATAATGCGATTAAATTGAGCGCATCATTGTCCTATTATACTATTTTTTCTTTACCTCCATTGTTAATTATAATTATGACTATCAGTAGTTTTTTCTATGGGAAAGAAGCAGTGGCGGGAAGATTTTTTGTTCAAATCAATAAAATGGTGGGTAATGAAGCTGCTATCCAAATTCAGGAAACCATAAAGAATATTGAACTGTCAAACAGTAATGTATTTGCAGCAGTATTTGGGGGAATTATGTTGGTTATAGGAGCATCTGGTGTATTTGCAGAAATTCAGAGTTCCATCAATTTCATTTGGGGTTTAAATGCAAAACCCAATAAAGGAGTTATTAAGTTTATTAAAAATCGAATGTTGTCATTTTCTATGATTGCAGTCGCCAGCTTCTTATTATTGGTTAGTTTGATGGTAAATACAGTTATGGATGTTATAAACGCTCGATTGATTATTTATTTCCCAGATATAACGGTTTACTTATTTTATGTTGTTAATCTGCTGCTATTATTTGCAACAACAACGATATTATTTTCCATTATTTTTAGAACCTTACCTGATGGAAAAATCGCTTGGAAAGATGCCTTAATTGGATCAGGATTTACTTCTGCCTTTTTTATGATAGGAAAATTTGCAATTGGATTTTATTTAGGAAATTCATCAATTGCCACTGTTTATGGGGCAGCAGGTTCTGTGATAATAATATTGGTTTGGGTTTATTATTCAGCAATAATTTTATATTTTGGAGCAGAGTTTACAAAAGTCTACGCAAGAGCACATGGAAATAAAATTATTCCTAATGATTATGCCGTTGAAATTAAGAAAGAAATATTTGAAGTGAAACCCAAATAAAACTGGTCATCATTTTAAATTTGATGACCAGTTGAATTTGATTTTTTTAGTCTTGCACCAAAAGCTTTATGGTTTTACTGTTTTTTTCTTTTTCCAATTTTAACAGATAAACGGATTGGTTTAAGTTTATGTTTATATGATCATCAGAAAAATTCTCCTGTTGAAAAATGAGTCTTCCATTAAGGTCATACAAACTAAGCTTATCAAAAGTAACCACTGAATTAAATTGAATTGAATTATTTTTAGCAGGATTTTGAACTTCTACAGTATCTAAATAAGAAAATTGTGGTGTCGCTAAAGTCATGCAATTGGCTGAAAGTGAATTTACATCTTCTAAAATCCAATTTGGAGTCATAGGATGACCTACAAAACCAGGAAATGAAGGAGGATATTTTTCGGCCTTAAAAAAAGAATTGGTTCCAGGTGAGCTAAACTGGTTGTAGTATGTAGTAATGCCCGCATTGATTGTACCCGTTGGGTTTTTATAAGACCAAAGAAGAGTTCCGGATTTGTTCATTTCTGAAACTCGGCCTGTTATAGATTCACTTATAATTATATTTCCGTTTGGCTGAGCCTGAACACCTGATTGTCGCTCTTGATCTAAGGTCACACCCAAAATATCACCACCCCAAGACCAATCAAGACTTAAAGGATTAAATACTAAACCTGTCATAGTATAATTGCCACTGATTATTTCTGGTGTCAATAAAACTGCGGCACTGGCTGGCTGTGCTGAACCCACTGCACCGTTATTAAAAACAGATATTTTTCCTGCATCCAAATAACCATTTTCTACCCACATTGGATTGTGTTGCATAAATAATTTTCGATCAGATTCGGCTCCATGACGGTATACTTGTGGATTTCCCCAACGCCATAGAAAGTCACCACCTTTATTGGAAGTACCACCAGTGTGACTGGCAGCCTGTGCCGTTGTTGTACTATGATCAATGATATAGATTTCACTTAAATGACGGGCTGAAATTAAGATTTGATCCAAGTTTGCATTGTAGTCAATTCCATTGAAATGTATGTAGTCCATTGGGTTTCCATTACTGTAATTTGGATCCAATAATTCAGGATGATTTGCGACTACACCATAATTTAATTTTGAAGCGTCAAAATCTTGAATTAAGTGATTGAAAAATTTCCATTCCCAAACAATAGAAGCACTATTTGTTCCAATAGGATGAATTTCTACAATTTTTTCCAACTTTGTATTCCCAGGAGTCAAAGCTGGATTTTTACCATTTGCTGTCATGATTGCAGCACTATATGGATCAGCCACAATACATAAGATATTTCCATTAGGAAGCGGCGTAATGTCGTGATGTTGTTGAATTCCATTGGCAGCTGTAGGATAAGTCCAAACTACATTATTATTCCAATCTCGGATTTCTAAATTGTCTTTTCCAGCTCTTAAAAGATTGCCATTATTCAATAAATAACAAGTTGCTCCTGGTGTTTCGTTAAATGTCCATTGATTGACCATTTCTCCACAAGGATCTATAAGAAAAACAGAATTATTTATTGTTGGTGAAAATAACACATATCCGTCTGAGACATTTGTATCATGATATAATAATCCAACTGTTGTTTGTGCTTTAGTAGAAATAAATAAAAAAAATAGAGGTATAAAAAGTAAAGTTTTTTTCATAAAAAAAGTTTAATTGGTCTTTCAAATATAGCTAAAAAAAAAGCCACAACAGAATTAACTGCCGTGACTTTTTCAACCAAACTAATTATTATTTAAAAGCAATATGCGTTTTCCGCCACTAGTTTTGAAGTAATCGTTTCTCTCAAACCAACAACATTAGGCATGTTAGTGTATTTTGTAAAACGACGTAATCCCATTAACATCATACGTTGTTCATCTCCTTCAGCAAAAGAAATAATACTTTCTTTTCCTTTTTGAGTGATGATATCTACAGCATTGTATAAATACAATTGTGCCATAGCAATTTGTTCTTTTACGTTTTCAGCACCTTTAGATTTTGCTAATTTTTCAGTTCTTAAAATGGTACTTTCTGCCATGTAAATTTCGATTAACATATCAGAAGCAGCCATCAATAACTGTTGGTGAGCATCTAAATCTGGACCATATTTTTGAACAGCAGCACCAGCTACCATTAAGAACGCTTTTTTCAATTTGCCTAATAATTCTTTTTCTTCGGCAAATAATTCAGAATAATCAGGTGTGTTGAAGTCAGGAATACCTACTAATTCTTCAGCAACTTTCATAGCAGGACCTAATAAATCAACGTGACCTTTCATCGCTTTTTTGATTAGCATTCCTACCGAAAGCATACGGTTGATTTCGTTTGTACCTTCGTAAATACGAGCAATACGAGCATCACGCCAAGCACTTTCCATTGGAGTATCTTCAGAGAATCCCATACCACCAAAGATTTGAATACCTTCGTCAGCACAGTTTTGAACGTCTTCAGAAACAGCAACTTTAAGAATAGAACATTCGATGGCGTACTCTTCTACACCTTTTAATTCAGCTTCTTGATGAGAAGCACCTTCCGCTTCACGAGCGATGATTCTATCTTCAATTCCTTTTGCAGCACGATATGAAGCACTTTCTCCAGCATAACATGAAGTTGCCATTTCTGCCAATTTTGAACGAATAGCGCCAAAACTAGCAATAGGTGTGTTGAATTGAATTCTTTCATTAGCATATTTTACAGCACCAGAAGTTACTCTGCGTTGTGCATCCAAACAAGCAGCTGCCAATTTGATACGACCAACATTTAAAGCATTCATAGCGATTTTGAAACCATTTCCTCTTTCAGAAAGCATGTTTTCAACTGGAACTTTAGTATCAGCAAAGAAAACCTGACGAGTAGAAGAAGCACGGATTCCTAATTTGTGTTCTTCTTCATTCATTGTAATTCCGTTACTAGGATCATTTTCAACGATGAAACCTGTAATGTTTTTATCATCACCAATTCTTGCGAATACGATGAATAATGAACAAAAGCCTGCGTTTGAAATCCACATTTTTTGCCCAGTAATTTTATAATGTGTTCCATCTTCTGAAAGAACAGCTTTTGTTTTTCCTGAATTGGCATCAGAACCAGCACCTGGCTCAGTTAAGCAATAAGCACCAAACCATTCGCCTGACGCTAATTTTGGAACATATTTTTTCTTTTGCTCTTCTGTACCGTATAAAGTAATTGGCATAGTTCCAATTCCTGTATGTGCCCCAAAAGCTGTAGAAAATGAACCTGTTGCCCCTGAAATATAATCACAAGTTAGCATTGTAGAAACAAATCCCATTCCTAATCCGCCGTAAGCCTCAGGAACAGCAACTCCTAAAAGTCCTAGTTCACCAGCTTTACGCATGCACTCTTCGGTGAATTTGTAATCTTTTTTCTCAAAGCGGTCTTTGTTTGGCCATATTTCTTTGTCAACAAACTCTTTTACAGAGTCACGCATCATAATTTGTTCTTCAGAAAAATCTTCTGGAGTAAAAACATTTTCACATTTAGTTTCTTTTACGAGGAATTGTCCTCCACGGGTAATGTCTTCCATAATTTTGGTTTTTGATAAAAGATGAAAGAATCAAGAAGAAAGATTAGTATGTAATCTGCTTATGAAACCGCTTGTCATCTTTTGAAATTCTATTATTTTATTTTCTAATTCGTCTGTTTTTTCTTTAGATAGATATTCATTTTGAAAAGCTATCAATAATTGTGTTTGTAATTCAAATGAAGAACCTAAACTGATATTTAAATAGTGTTGAAAATGTTTATTTTCTCTATTTGAACCTTCAGCAATGTTTGATGGCATTGATACAGAACATCTATTCATTTGACCAGTCAAGCCGTAAATTTCAGATTTTGGAAAGGTTTTACATAAATTAAAAATATCAGATGTAATCTCCATAGACAAAATCCAAATCCTTAGATTTTTAAAATTATGGCGCATATTATTTTTTTTGGCGTAAAGTTTATTTCGATTCTTGCTTCTTGACTCTTTCCTCTCCTTTACAACAACTCGTAAATTCCTGCAGTTCCTTGACCAGTTCCAACACACATGGTTACCATTCCGTATTTGTTTCCACGACGTTTCATTTCGTCAAACAACTGGACAGATAATTTGGCTCCAGTACAACCCAGAGGATGTCCTAAAGCAATGGCGCCACCATTTACGTTTACGATATCAGGATTTAAATCCAATTCGCGAATAACTGCTAATGATTGAGAAGCAAAAGCTTCGTTCAATTCGAATAAATCGATGTCTTTCAACTGTAAACCAGCTTGTTTAATGGCTTTCGGAATTGCTTTTACAGGACCAATACCCATAATTCTTGGTTCAACACCAGCAGAAGCGAAGTTTACCAAACGCGCGATAGGTTCAAGATTTAATTCTTTTACCATTTCTTCACTCATGATTAAAACAAAAGCAGCACCGTCACTCATTTGAGAAGAGTTTCCTGCAGTAACACTTCCGTCAGCAGCAAAAACCGGTTTCAATCCAGCCAAAGCTTCTACTGAAGTTCCAGCTCTTGGGCCTTCATCTTTAGTTACGATATATGATTTGGTTTCTTTTTTACCATTTTCATTGATGAAAGTCTGATCCACAGTAATTGGAACGA
>JBDTNG010000131.1:0-3753 GCA_039933895.1 Flavobacterium sp.
CCTTTCTTTTCATGCTCAGGACTTAAAAATAAGGCCCAGATATTGTTTTCTTTCAAATCAACAATGGAGAAGCCAACCACAGTATTGTCAATTTCACAAACCCAGCCTTTCCCACGTACAGTCATGAATTCTTTGCAATCCTCATCAGTTACTAAGTCAGGATTAGACAAAGTATTTTCGGTTACAGCGTTTCTTACAATTTGAATTTGTTTTATATCTTCAATTTTTGCTTCTCTAATGATCATTTTGCATTCATTTTTTTTCAAATATAAAACAAAATCCCGCTATAAACGGGACTTTCTTAACCTAAAACAGTACCAATCTCAATTGGATTGGATAATATTTTATGAACTGGACAGTTATTGGCAATTTTTAAAAGACGTTCTCGCTGTGCATCGTCTAAGGTACCAAAGAGGGCAATTTTTCTATTGATAACCGATTTGGATTTGTCTTCATTCCATTCGAAATCTACTTCAACTTTAACATCAGTTAAATCCCAGCCTTTTCTGTCAGCGTACATTCTTAATGTAATTGTGGTGCAAGCAGCTAGAGAAGAAGCCAGTAACTCTCTTGGCGCTAAACCTAAATCTTTGCCACCAACGGTTGCTGGTTCGTCTGATATAATGGTATGCGTAGCCGATTTGATTTCGGTTTTATACAATTCTTTACCAATGCGTGCTGTTATTTTTACCATAGTTTTAAAATTTTATTGGGGCTGGAAGTGGTACAAATTCGGTTTCTCCGGGAACTTTAGGGAAGATTTGCTTCTCCCAACGTTCTTTGGCATCTTCAATAAGTGCTGCAGTGGAAGCCACAAAATTCCAAAAAATGATTCGTTCTTCGGGAAATGGTTCTCCTCCAAAAATATAAATTGCAGTATTCTCACTCATTTCAAATTCACAAAGTTTGCTGTCTTTGGCAATTAAAATCTGTTTGGCTTCAAAAACTTCTCCATCGTTTTTAATACTTCCTTCTAAAATGTATAACGCACTTTCACCAAATAATTGCTCACCAATGGTTACTTTTTGAGCAGTAATACTTTTAATTTCAATAAAATAAAGCGGACTGTAGACTGGCACAGGAGATTTTCTGCCAAAAGCTTCGCCAGCAATCAATTTGAAAGAAAGGTTGTTTTCTGTCCAATGCGGAATATCCTCTTCTTCAACATGTGCAAAAGAAGGATCCATTTGTTCCAAATCTTTTGGTAATGCTACCCAAATTTGCAAGCCATGTAAAACTTTATCAGAAGTTCTTAAATACTGTGGTGTTCTTTCAGAATGCACGATTCCGTTTCCTGCGGTCATCCAATTTACGGCTCCAGGTTTGATTTCGACTTCAGTTCCCAAACTGTCTTTGTGCATGATACTTCCTTCGAAAAGATAGGTAAGAGTTGAGAGTCCGATGTGAGGATGTGGTGGAACATCTAAATTTTGATAATCTTTTAAATGTGCTGGTCCCATATGATCAATAAATGCAAAAGGGCCAACGGTTCTTTTTTCTCTAAAAGGCAGAAGACGTCCTACCAAAAACTTTCCAATATTGGCAGCACGTTCTTCAATTATAAGTTTGATGTTTGACATGTTTAATATGCTTAAATTAATTCAAAACCTTTAAAACTCTCATCAACAATACGTTTCCATTCCGGATGTCTTTTGATGTAAGCAAAAACCAAAGGACATAGTGGAATGAGTTTGTAATTGTTATCTTCAATATATCTTAATGTTTTTTCAATGACCGCTGTGGCAACGCCTTTTCCTTCTAATTCCGGCTCAACTTCTGTATGAATAAGTAAAATAGTATTTGCACGTTCTTTGTAAGCAATCAGTGCTTTATGTCCTTCAAAGATGATTTGAAATTGATGATTGTTTTCGTTTTTTATTAATGGAATGTCAAAATATTCAGTTTTCATTTTTTAGATATTGATTTATATAGGTTTGAAAAAACAGACTGGTTGTAATATCGACTAAATTAGTCCTCAAGGTAACCAAATTTACCCAAATTGACATCATCCATTGCTTGAATAATTTCCTCTCTGGTATTCATAACAAAGGGACCATGTGCAAAAATAGGTTCGTTTATAGGCTCTCCACTTAAAACGAGAACAATGGCGTTTTCCAAAGCTTCTATGGTGAAATCTTCTCCTTTATTTTCAAATAAAACAAAATGATCAGTTGCAACTTCAGTATTATTTACTTTGATATTGCCTTCAATAATGAGTAGGGCAGTGTTGTAATTCGCAGGAAATGAAAACGTAGCTTTTCCACCTTTATTTAATTTGGCATTTTGCAGATTTACTGGTGTAAAAGTCGAAGCAGCACCCTTCATATTTTGATATTCCCCAGCGATAACTTCAATAATTCCGGCATTGTCGGGCAATTCGAATTTACTGATTTGCTCATTGGTTATGGCTTGGTATTTTGGTGCAGACATTTTGTCTTTCGCAGGTAAATTGACCCACAATTGCACCATTTGGAAAATACCACCAGTTTTACTGAATTCCTCTTCATGGTATTCTTTATGCAAAACCCCTGAAGCCGCGGTCATCCATTGTACATCGCCTTCGCCAATAATTCCGCCCCCACCAGCACTGTCATGATGCGCCACTTTTCCTTGATAAGCAATAGTTACGGTTTCAAATCCTCTGTGTGGATGAACGCCAACTCCTTTTGGAACTATAGAAGGAGGGAAGTTATATTTTGAATTGTAATCCAGCATGATGAATGGACTCATACGCGCCATACTGAGACCGTCTCCGTTTGGGATGAAATTATGTACTCTAAATCCGTCACCTACAAAATGAGGTGTTGCTGGCGCAGATACAAATGCTATATTTTTTGTTGTCATTGTGCTTTTCATTAAAATTGTTACACAAAGTTAGCTCACAATAAGAGCAAATACACTTAATTTAGATTAAGAAATAGCAGTAAACTAAATGATTTATTTTGATTAATTATAATACTCACTATCCCAATTAAATACACTGAAATTTTTCCCTTTCCAAAAGCAATAGTACAGTATAATGGCACAATAAGACTTGAAAACAAACAGAAACGTAATTAGTTTTATAGTGTTATAATCTTCATGAACATAACTTTTGAAAGGAAGTAAGAAAGTAGTGATTATACTTAAAAGCAGTGTCGTTAAAACAATATTGCCTAAATTTTTAAAAGGAAACACAATCCATTCTCTCAACGGATTTAAATCGTTTCCCCACTTGTGAATCAAGTAATAATGGTCATTTCCAATTGGAACAAACAATAGCGGATCATCAGCGTTTTTTAATTTCAATGCCTTTGCTGGCGCAATAATTTTAAAACTATGAAGTTTTGTCTGATTTGCATTTTCTATTTGATCAATTTGCCTTTGCGCTTCCTGTGGAATGTCTAATTTATAATATTTTCGATCCAAAAAACGCAAACGATAATCAACACATATTTTATGAATCGCATCAATATGATAAATTCTGTGGGCTTCTAATTTATCGATATAAAGTTTGTTGAGTAAAGTAAATTGGTTAGTATGATTTTCATCGTCAAGAATACTTTGAGTATACTCCATAACCGACTTTGAACCATGGAATTTAGCCTGTACTGTTAGGAGTTTTTCTTCGATATTGACGCCTTTAAAAAACATAACACAATCATAAGATGCATAAAGTTAGCAAATTATAGATTGTGTTACAATAAAGTGAACAAGTTTAACACTAGTTAAATTCTATCTTAAAGTTGCTCCCAATTCGGTTTCAAAGTTTTG
>JBDTNG010000132.1:0-3881 GCA_039933895.1 Flavobacterium sp.
CTAAATTCTGGTCATTTGTATAAGCGTGAATGGTTTCTAAATGTCCTTTTACAACCCCTAAAGTATCTTCAACAGCTTTCAAAATTGGCGTAATTGCATTTGTTGTACAAGAAGCCGCAGAGAAAATGTTTACTTCGTCTGGGTTGTATTCGTTTTGATTTACTCCGTGAACGATATTTGGCACTCCTTTTCCTGGTGCTGTCAATAATACTTTGTCAACTCCTTTTGAAACTAAGTGTCTTGCTAAAGCTTCTTGTGTTGTAAAAGCTCCTGTATTATCAATAACTAAAGCATCATGGATTTCGTAAGCTGTATAATCAATATCTTCCGGCTGATTTGCTGTAATGATATGAACAGTTGTTCCGTTGATGATCAAAGCGTTGTTTTCTACATCAGCAACTACTGATCCTTGAAAATCACCGTGGATAGAATCGTAACGTAACAATGAAGCTCTTTTTTCTAAAGTTGTAGCGTCATTTTTATCACGAGTTACAATAGCACGCAAACGCAATTGGTTTCCTTTACCCATTTTCGACATCAATTCTCTAGCCAACAAACGACCAATACGTCCAAAACCATATAAAACCACATCCTTTGGTTGAATATTGTCCGTGTCTTTGGCATTCTTTAATTTGTCAATTACAAAGGCTTTCGCATCATCATATTTGTTGTCTTCCAAGTGAAACTCATAAGTTAATTTACCAATATCCAATTTTGATGGTGGTAAATCTAACGAAAGGATAGCTCTTGCGATTTCAACCGAATCAAATACTGAAATTGGTTTGTTTACAAACTCGCCAGCATATTCGTGAAGATTGATGATATCGCTCACATTTCTATCGATTAATTGGTTTCTGAACAAAACCATTTCAATGGATTTGTCATACCATAAATCGCTGATAATTTTTATCAATTCAACTCCAGCTCTTCTTCTGTCTGCTTGAAAAGCTATTTCTTTTTCGTAAACCGTTGTGTTGCTCATTCGTTTAGTTAAAAAGGTTATTATTTTTTATGGCGCAAAAGTACCAATTTCAAATGTTTTCATAAAGTGATTTATCAAATATTTTCACAAAAAAAGCCACCTCAGTTAAAAGGTGGCTTTGTAAATGTAAGAAATATCCAAATTAAATGATGACTCTTAGAATTTGTCCTTCTTTATTGAGCATTTCAAGTCGAACTCTTTGGTTTTCACTTTTTTGCGAAAGAATTTTAGTCACCGTTGCAATGTCTTTTGCTTTGGCTCCATCAATGGTTAAAATAATACTTCCTTTCAATTCATTCGCATATTGCGTATAATTGTCATTGGTGATATCTTTGATTTTTACACCATAATCTATATTGAATTGCTTTTTGTCTGTAACATCAATTTCTTCCAATTCAAAACCATTGTAATCGTAATCGATTAGTTCTTTTTTAGTCAACTTTACTGGGATAGCCATGCGTTTTTCATCACGAATAACACCAACCTGAATCACATCGTTTGGGCGTTTTGTATTGATGTAAGACGTTAAATCAGCAAAAGCAAGTATACCCTTCTCATCCAACTTTACAATAATATCTCCTTTTCTCAATCCTGCTTTCTGAGCGCCAGAGTTTTCAGACACTTTGTTGATTAAAACGCCCGTGGTTTGTTTTATACCTAATTCTTTAGAAGCAGCACTGTTCAATTCGCCAGCTTCAATGCCTAAAATGCCACGTTGTACATTGCCAAATTCCATTAAATCTTCTACAATTTTACGAGTCAGATTAGAAGGTATAGCAAATGAATATCCAGCGTAACTTCCTGTTGGTGATGAAATCATTGTGTTAATTCCAATCAATTCTCCACGAGTATTCACCAAAGCGCCACCACTATTTCCTGGGTTTACTGCAGCATCGGTTTGTATGAAAGACTGGATGCCATTGTTCGATAAATCTCGAGCTTTTGCCGAAACAATACCAGCGGTAACTGTTGAAGTTAAATTGTATGGGTTTCCAACGGCCAACACCCATTCTCCCACTTTTATATTATCCGAATTCCCAAAAGTAGCATAAGGCAGTTTTTCATCGGCATTAATCTTTAATAAAGCGATGTCCATTTTACTGTCGGTTCCCACTAATTTAGCCTTGTAGGTTTTATTGTTGTTTAAAGTGATTTCCAGTTCGGTGGCATCCTTAACCACATGATTGTTAGTCACAATATAACCGTCTTCACTTATTATAACACCTGATCCGGTTCCTATTTGGGTTTGCTGACCTCCGCCAGATTTTGAACCATAGAAGTACTCCATCATTGGGTCGCTGGGTGCCGTGTAAACCGTCATGTTCTTAACGTGAACTACCGTGTGAATGGCATTGTCTGCCGCCGCGGTTAAATCAATATTTTCACCGGTAAATCCAACTGTTCGGGCATAGTTATCGCCCGCAATAGCTAATTTTGATTTTGAAGACGAATGGTCTTCAATAAATAATTTGTAAGCTCCCAGCGTTGTTGCGCCGCTTAACAAAGACACAAAGAATAAATTGGCAAACTTTTTCATATTTATATTTAATTAATTGATTTTAAATTCTAAACGTAAATTTAAAATTTTGTTGTATTTGTAAATAGAGTTTAACGCTCGTTTAACAACATTTAACGTATCATTAATATTTGTAACTTTGTGTAGATTTATTTTTGTTAAATAACTGAATTCACATTAAATGCAATTTTATAAATACGAAGGAACAGGGAACGATTTTGTCATGATCGACAATCGAATGCTGACATTTCCAAAAAATGATAATACTCTGATTGAGAAAATTTGTAATCGTCGTTTCGGTATTGGTGCCGACGGACTGATATTACTTGAAAATGACGACTCAACAGATTTCAAAATGGTGTATTACAACTCCGATGGGAATGAAAGTTCCATGTGTGGTAACGGAGGAAGATGCTTGGTGGCTTTCGCCAAAAAACTAGGAATTATAAGCAATCAGGCTGTTTTTATTGCTGTCGATGGTTTGCATAATGCAACAATTGATGAAAAAAATATTGTTTCGCTACAAATGAAAGATGTCGATGAGGTACAGCAACATGAAAATCATGTTTTTTTAAACACAGGCTCACCACACCATGTTCAGTTGGTAGAAGACTTGCATATTTTTGATGTTCGCAATGAAGGTGCTCGAATTCGTTATAGCGATTTGTACGGACAAGTTGGAAGTAATATCAACTTTGTATCGCAAATTGATGAAAATAAATTCGAATTGCGTACGTACGAACGTGGCGTAGAAAACGAAACCTTATCTTGTGGCACAGGCGCAACTGCTGTGGCTATTGCAATGAAAGCGACAGGGAAAACAGAAGATTCTGTGATTCAATTGCGCGTTGAAGGTGGTGAACTAGAAGTTTCTTTTACCGAGAAAAATGGTTTTTTTACCCAAGTTTTCCTAAAAGGTCCTGCCACATTTGTTTTTGAAGGAGATTTAAAAGTCTAATCTGTATCTAAAAAAAAACCAATTGATTACACTAAAAGGAAATAGCATATATCTGCGTGCACTCGAACCCGAAGATCTTGAGTTTGTTTTTACTATCGAAAACAACGAAGAAGTTTGGGAAGTGAGCAACACACAAACGCCCTATTCTCGATTTTTAATCATGCAATACCTCGAAAATGCTGGTCAGGATATTTATCAGGCCAAACAATTGCGCTTGGCGATTTGTAAAAATGATAGTTTTGAAGCCATTGGATTAATCGATTTGTTTGATTTTGATTCCAAAAACCATCGCGCGGGTATTGGGATTGTTATTGATAATAAAGAAAACAGAGGGAAAGGGATTGGAAAAGAAGCGCTTTCACTCTTAATAAAGTACGCTTTTACACATTTAAATCTTCACCAATTGTATGCAAATATTGGTAGTA
>JBDTNG010000133.1:0-5824 GCA_039933895.1 Flavobacterium sp.
AGTGTTAAAATATTTTTCTTATATTTGAAATAACTGTTTTTGTTGTTTTTATCAAAAAGCAACGGAGTCGCTGAAAATCCTTAAGAGTAAGACAAACCAAAAACTAAAATTTTTTATTATGATTGAATGGTACAAAAAAGTAGTTATTGAAAATTATGCAAATTTCAATGGACGCGCAAGAAGAAGTGAGTATTGGTGGTTTTTCCTAATGAATGTTATAATCAGCATGGTTTTAGGATTTGTAGGAGGATTAATTAAATTTCCTTTAATAGCTACAATTTATTCAGTAGCTGTTTTAGTTCCTTCTATTGCAGTTGCCATAAGAAGAATGCATGATGTTGGAAAAAGCGGTTGGTTTATATTAATTCCAATTTATAATTTAATTTTAGCTTGCACTGAAGGAACAGCAGGTCAAAATGAATACGGAGAAGATCCAAAAGGGAATTTCAACGAAGTTAATGAGATAGGTCAAGCTCAAGAATAATTTATTTGTATGGAAACAAACCAACCTGCTGAAGAGTGGAATAACCAGCAAGTATCTCAGGATAATAAAAAAATAGCCTGTGGTCTTTTAGCGATACTCTTAGGGCCTTTTGGAATTCATAAATTCATTTTAGGCTATACCAACGAAGGTATAATCACTTTAGTAATTACTGTATTTACTTGCGGATCAATCTCGAGTATTATAGGTCTTATAGAAGGAATTATTTACCTGACAAAATCAGATCAAGAGTTTTACCAGACTTATCAAGTAGGTAGAAAGGGATGGTTTTAAAAAACAAAAAGGCCGAGAAATTTTTCTCGGCCTTTTTTATATAATTCAAAATGTAAATTAACAGTCTCCTTTTTCAGAGAGTTTTCTTTCTAACTCTGCCTGAAACTCTTCCATTACAGGTTTTACAGTGCTTTCCGGCAAATCGGCAATACGGATGTACATTAAGCCATCTACAGCATTGTTGAATAATGGATCAACATTAAACGCTACCACACGAGCATTTTGTTTGATGTATTTTTTAATTAAAACAGGCAGACGTAAATTTCCTGGTTCGATTTCATCAATAATTTTATCAAATTTAACCAAATCAGCTTCTGCTTCATTAAAAATGAAATCTTTATCGGCATCTTTTAGTTTGACTTTATATTCTTTTTTCGGATGAATATATTGCGCTACATAAGGATCGTAATAGTTCGATTTCATAAACTCAATCATCAGAGATTTAGAAAAATCTGAAAATTGATTGCTAATACTCACGCCACCAATTAAGAATTTGTGTTCTGGATAACGTAATGTAGTATGTACAATACCTTTCCAAAGTAAGAACAAAGGCATTGGTTTTTGTTGGTAATCTTTGATGATAAAAGCGCGTCCCATTTCGATAGATTTACTCATCATATCATACAATTCCGGTTCGAAACGGAATAAATTCTGCAAATAAAATCCGTCGATGCCGTATTTTGAATAAATTTCTGAACCAAGTCCCATTCGGTAAGCGCCAGCGATTTGTTTGGCATCTTCATCCCACAAAAACATGTGGTGGTAGTATTTATCAAATTTGTCTATGTCGATAGATTCGTTTGTTCCTTCACCTACTTCTCTAAAAGTCACTTCGCGCAAACGTCCTATTTCGTGTAATATGTTTGGGATTTCTCTGGCTTCGGCAAAAAACACTTCGTAGTTTTTACTTTGAAGTAAACGGGCATCATTATTACGAAGCATCTCTACTTCTGCAATCATATTGTCCTGGCTTGCGCCCGTTACGATTTGCTTTGGGTTTTTGGGTAATTTAAGACTTAAATTTGGCGCTGTTAATAATTTGCTTTCCTTTTCAAAAGCATTGGCCAGCATGTATGTTTTTTTACGTAAAAAATCAGAATAAGTCTCAATAGTCTCGTATTCGTTTTGTTCGGCAACGGAAATAGGTTTTCCAATACGAACTTTAATCACACGGTCTTTTTGGGTCAGTAATTCAGAAGGCAATTTGGCCGTTCTAAGGGTGTCGTTAATTTTAGACAAAAGGTAAAAAAGGCGACTGTTCTTTGCATGAAAATAGATAGGAACTACAGGAACCTGAGCTTTTCTAATTACTTTCATCGCGCCTTCTTCCCAAGGTTTATCAACGACTAATTTGCCATCTTTGTAGGTAGAAACCTCTCCGGCGGGAAACATTCCCAAAGGTTTTCCATCACTTAAATGGCGTAAAGTTTCTTTAATTCCTATCACGCTCGATTTTGCATCCTTATGTGTTTCAAAAGGATTTACGGGCATGATGTAGGGCTTCATTGGCTCGATGCGATGCAGTAAAAAATTGGCAATAATTTTGAAATTAGGCTCTCTTTCGAGCATTAATTTCAAAAGCAGAATTCCATCAATACCACCTAGAGGGTGATTTGAAACGGTGATATAAGCGCCGTCTTTTGGCAATCGTTTTAAGTCTTCCTCGTGAACTTCAAACTTGATTTGAAATTCATCCAATATAGCGTTCAGGAATTCAACATCTTTCATATGTTTATTCCTGTCGTAGATTTTATTGAGAGTGGAAATTTGTAGGACTTTCATGAGTAACCAACCCGAGAAAGTTCCTAAAACTCCATATTTATCGGTATTTATCGCTTTCGCAACCTCTTTAGCGGTAACTAACCCCATTTAATTTTTTGATTTGATGCTAAAAACAAAGATAGCAAAACTTGTGGAACTTACAGAAAAAAATTGATTTTAAAAGCGCTTATTTCCACGCGGCTTCCCTTAAAATTATTGATTATTAATGCTTTAAAAGTAAATTAAAATTCTTGATTTAATTTGAGGGTTTTTATATACATTTGGGAAAATAAATTTGAAGAATGAAGATTATTTCTTATAACGTTAATGGAATTCGTGCCGCCATAACCAAAGGCTTTCTTGACTGGTTGCAAAGCGCTAATCCTGATGTAATTTGCCTTCAGGAAATTAAAGCTACACAAGACCAAATTCCAGTAATGGAGATTGAATTAGCAGGCTATCCTTATCAATATTATTTTTCCGCACAAAAAAAAGGTTATAGTGGGGTGGCTATTTTATCGAAAATAGAACCTAAAAATGTTGTTTTTGGTAATGGAATTGAACACATGGATTTTGAAGGAAGAACCCTTCGTGTCGATTTTGATGATGTTTCAGTGATGAGTTTGTATTTGCCATCAGGAACCAATATAGACAGATTGGATCATAAATTTATGTTTATGGCCGATTTTCAAAACTATGTTGATGAACTAAAAAAAGAAATCCCAAACCTTATTATTTGCGGAGATTATAACATCTGTCACGAAGCAATTGATATTCATGACCCTGTTAGAAATGCTAAAATTTCAGGTTTTTTGCCAGAAGAAAGAGCGTGGATTAATGGTTTTATGAACAATGGTTTTATAGACAGTTTCCGTCATTTTAATAAAGACCCACATCATTACAGTTGGTGGAGTTACAGAGCCGGAGCACGCGGGAATAATAAAGGTTGGCGTATCGATTATAATTTGGTTAGTGAATCCTTACGAAGTAGGTTGAAACGGGCCGTTATTTTACCCGAAGCAAAACACTCCGACCATTGCCCAATTTTAGTAGAAATAGATTAAATTACATAGAACCCCATTAATGATCAAAAAATTAATTCTCGTATTTGCTATATTATTCAGTTTGAATTTTTACGCTCAAGTAAATTTTGAAAAAGGATATTTTATAAGCAACAGCAATGTTAAAACAGACTGTTATATTAGAAATCAAGATTGGAGAAATAATCCATCAAGATTTGTGTATAAAACTTCAGAAAATGAATCTTCTACTGAAGAAAAAGATGTAAACGACGTAAAAGAATTTGGAATTGGTGAGTTTGACAAATTTGAAAGATTTGAAGGACTTGTTGATGACTCAAGTTTCAACTTTACTCAAATAAGTGATCACAAAGAACCATCATGGATTAAAAAAACTATTTTTCTTAAAGTAGTTATTCAGGGAAATGCCAAGT
This sequence comes from Flavobacterium sp., assembly GCA_039933895.1. Classification (GTDB taxonomy): domain Bacteria; phylum Bacteroidota; class Bacteroidia; order Flavobacteriales; family Flavobacteriaceae; genus Flavobacterium. Next base: position 3,990 of record JBDTNG010000133.1, read on the forward strand.
TATATCTTTATGTTGATGGGAATACCAGTAAGTATTTTTATTCTAACAATGGTTCTCCGGTGGAACAATTGGTTTATAAAAAATATGCAGAAGATAATGTTGCAATTAAAGTAAATAACTTCTACCAGCAGCAATTGTATACTAAAGTAAAATGTGAATCGATACCATTAAGTGAAATTTTTAAAATTAAATATACAGAAGAAGACCTTGCTCAGTATTTCCTTGAAGTAAACAACTGCGGTCTAGATAAAAAAGATTTAGCAGAGAAGAAAATTGACAGAAAAGCTACTTTAGATAGAAGAGGTGAATCAAAAAAAGGTAATTTTTTATTGAGAGCAAAAGCGGGAATTAATTTTAATTCTTTAGATATTGACTATTCTTTTTATGACCAATATGGTCGTGAAGATCCTTTGCATCCAGATTTTAAATTTGATGGTGGTACAACGTATAAGTTTGGTTTTGATGCAGAGTATATTTTACCAGTAAACAGGAATAAATGGTCTGTTTTTTTTGATTTTGGGTATCAAAGTAAATATGAAGCTAAAAAAACATTTACTTATGGAAATTATCCTTTTATTAAAGAAAGAAATTGGAACGTTTCCTATAGTGCTCTTGATTTAGGATTTGGAATTAGACATTATATGTTTTTAAATAATAATTCTAAATTATTTTTGAATATTTTAGTAAAATATAATCCAGTGTTGAATGCGGAAATTGAAAGTGAAAAGGATCAGTTAAAGGTTGTGTCTAGACCTTATGTTGGATTTGGATTTGGATATGGCTACAAAAGATACAATATGGAGTTCAGATACAGTAGTAGAGATGTTTTAGAACAATATTATAACATAAAATCAAAATATAAAGATATTTCTATCGTTCTAGGATATACCCTATTTGAAAGTAATAAAAAGAAATAACCATATAAATACCACAAAAATGATAAAAAGAATTTCTTTAGGATTATTGGCATTAGCCTTAACCACATCTTGTGTTTCTAAAAAAATATATGCGGATTTAGAAACAAAATTTACAGATCTTAAAAAAGAGCGTAATGCTTTGGCGGATCAAAACGATTCGTTAAAAAATGCCAACAACAAGACTTTGACCGATATTGGCAATCTGAAAACTGACAACAGTACTTTAAAGTCTGAATTAGACAAACTTAAAGTAGAAAGAGACAAACTAGCAACAGATTATGCTGCTTCAAGCAATAATTTAAAGGCGTTGCAAGCATCTTACAATGCATTGGAAAAAAACAGTGATGAGGCTTTGAAAGCCAACATGGATAAAAACCGTGAGTTGTTAGCTGAACTTTTATCTAAAGAAAAAGCATTGGCACTAGAAAAAGACAACTTAAATAAATTATCAGCAGATTTAAAAGACCGTTCAAACAGAGTAAACGAGTTAGAAGGATTAATCGCTTCTAAGGAAGCTGCTATGAAGAAATTAAAAGAAACGTTGTCTAAATCATTAAAAGCTTTTGAAGGTAAAGGTTTGACAATACAGCAAAAAGATGGGAAAGTATATGTTTCTATGGAAAACAAATTGCTTTTCGAATCTGGAAGCTGGGCTGTTGGTGCTGAAGGTAAAAAAGCAGTTGACTTGGTTGGAAAAGTATTAGGTGACAATCCTGATATTAACGTTTTAATCGAAGGACATACTGATAACGATAAGATTACAGGAACTATTGGTGGTGGAGTAGAAAGCAACTGGGACTTATCTACTAAAAGAGCAACAGCTATTGTAAATATCATTTCAGCAAATGCAAAAGTTAAAAAAGAGAACTTGACAGCGGCTGGCCGTAGTGAGTATTCTCCATTAATGAGCAATGATAG
>JBDTNG010000134.1:0-11345 GCA_039933895.1 Flavobacterium sp.
GCAATTGCCGGAGCGCGGCGGTAGTTATGACAGAGCATATTTATCACCCCGTGAGCGCGTACCGCCGCGAGCATTTGTTCGGCTTCGACAAGTGTGTTTGCCATAGGTTTTTCACAAAAAACAACTTTTCCGGCTTCACGAAGACAGATCTGCCCCATAAATTTATGATTCTGATTCAAATAAGTCAATAAACTGTCTATTTTGTCGAAACGTGTTTTTTGTTGGGCAGAAACAGTAATACTTAAACTCAGTAATACTAATGCAATTATTTTTTTCATGATATTTTTTGTTTTATCCAAGGACGTTTTTATTAATGCGCTTCCAGCCAATTTTTACCCAAACCTATTTCAATATCCAATGGAACGGCCATTTTGAACGCATTTTCCATTTCGTATTTAATCATCGGTTGGATTTTCTCTAGCTCACTATTATGAACGTCAAAAACAAGTTCATCGTGTACTTGAAGCAACATTTTTGATTTCCATTCTTCTGAAATCAGTTTTTTATGGATATTAATCATCGCAATTTTGATGATGTCAGCTGCACTTCCTTGAATTGGGGCATTCACCGCATTTCGTTCTGCGCCACTCCGAACGACACCATTAGCAGAATTAATATCTTTTAAATAACGTCTTCTTCCCAAAACCGTTTGTACATATCCATTTTCTCTGGCGAAATCAATTTGTTCCTGAATGTAAGACTTCAATCGTGGGTAGGTTTTGTAATAGGCATCAATTAAGGCAGCGCTTTCACTTCTTGATAAAGAGGTTTGATTGCTCAATCCAAAAGCAGATACACCATATATGATTCCAAAGTTTACTGTTTTGGCATTGCTACGTTGTTCTTTGGTTACTTCTTCTAATGGTACATTAAATACTTTCGCTGCGGTACTTCGGTGAATGTCTTCTTTATTTTGAAAGGCTGCAATCATATTTTCTTCACCACTTAAAGCTGCAATAATTCGCAGTTCTATTTGAGAATAATCGGCAGAAAGTAAGGTGTAGTTTTCATCACGGGCAATAAATGCTTTTCTGATTTGTCTTCCTCTTTCGGTACGAATTGGAATATTCTGTAAATTCGGATTGTTAGAACTCAAACGTCCTGTTGCAGCAACCGTTTGCATATAATCGGTATGGACTCTTTTCGATTTTTCATCTACTTGCTCCGGAAGTGCTAAAATGTATGTGCTTTGTAATTTCACCATTTGACGCCAATCCAAAATCTGTTTTACAATGTCATGTTCGTTGGACAAATAACTTAATATTTCTTCACCAGTAGCGTATTGACCGGTTTTGGTTTTCTTTTGTTTGGCACCGCCAATTTTCAATTTATCGAATAAAATATCACCCAGCTGTTTTGGAGAAGCCAAATTGAATTTCTCTCCAGCAGTTTCGTAAATTTTTTGTTCCAATACTTTGATTTCGACATCCATTTCGGTTGACATCGCTTTCAGAAAATCGACATCCAAACGAATACCTTCGGTTTCCATAGCAGCCAATACTGAAATTAATGGAATTTCGATTTCGTCAAATAGTTTTTTGGTTTCGGCTTTGTCTAAAATAGGACTGAAAACATCTTTTAATTGAAAAGTAACGTCTGCATCTTCTGTGGCGTATTCTTTGATTTCTTCCAAAGCAACATCACGCATCGATTTTTGGTTTTTTCCTTTTTTACCAATTAAGGTTTCAATCGATTTTGGAGAATATTTCAAATAGGTTTCACTCAAAATATCCATATTGTGACGCATGTCTGGGTTAATCAGGTAATGCGCAATCATGGTGTCGAATAATTTACCTTTCACGGTAATACCATAATTATTTAAAATTTTCAAATCGTATTTGATGTTTTGGCCAATTTTCTCGATGGTTTCATTCTCGAAGAAAGGAACGAATTTTTGAGCTAAAACATTGGCTTCTTCCTGATTTTCCGGGAATGGAACATAAAATCCTTTTCCTTTTTCAAAAGAGAAAGACATTCCAACCAATTCAGCATGAAGCGTATTGATTCCTGTGGTTTCAGTATCAAAACAAACCGAAGTCTGTCTCATTAAATTTTGCAATAACAATTTTACTGGCAAATCCCCTTGAATAATTTGGTAAAAATGTTCGGTATTTTCTAAAGTAGCGTAATAAGAATTTGGTCTTATTTCGTCTGAAGTATCATCGCTAAAGCCAAAAAGGTCAAATTGATCTTCGTTTGTTTTCTTTGGTGCTGCTTTTTTTACAGGTTTATCTCCTTCTGAAGAAGCTCCGTTAATGTCAATTTCATCGTATTCTTTTCCTGAACCGAATAATTTGTCAAATTGTGCTTTCATTTGACGGAATTCCAATTCCTGAAATAATTCGTCTGTTTTTTCAATATCCGGTTTTGATAATTCGTAATCAGTTTCATTAAACTCAACACAACAATCGAGTATGATAGTCGCTAGCTTTTTTGATAAGATACCTTGTTCGGCGTTGGCTTCAATTTTGGTTTTCAAAGCACCTTTTAATTTGTCTGTGTTGGCTAAAAGATTCTCCATAGAGCCAAATTCTTTCAATAATTTCTTAGCTGTGACTTCACCAACACCAGGTAATCCGGGGATATTATCGGCAGCATCACCCATCATTCCAAGGAAATCGATAACCTGCAATGGATCTTCGATTTCAAATTTGGCCAAAACTTCAGGAACGCCCCAAATTTCAATGTCATTACCCATTCGTGCAGGTTTGTACATGAAAATATTTTCAGAAACCAATTGGGCAAAATCTTTATCGGGAGTTACCATAAAAACCTGAAAGTTTTCTTTTTCCGCCTGTTTGGCAATGGTTCCAATCAAATCATCGGCCTCACAGCCAGCAACTTCAATAATCGGAATATGCATTGCTTTTAATAATTCCTGAATATACGGAACTGCAATTTTGATAGCTTCAGGAGTGGCATCACGATTGGCTTTGTATTCAGGATACATTTCATTTCTCACATGACTTCCACCTTTATCAAAGGCTACGGCCAAATGATCTGGTTTTTCTCTTTTGATAACATCCATCAAAGAATTCATAAACCCCATAATGGCTGAGGTGTCCATTCCTTTAGAATTGATTCTTGGATTTTTTATGAAAGCGTAATAACCACGAAAAATTAAAGCGTAGGCATCGAGTAAAAAAAGGCGTTTCTGTTGTGACATAATATTTTTGAATATAAAGTGTAAAAATAGCTAATCGAAGTGAAAATAAATCGTTCAAGTTAAATTTTTAATAATTAAAACAGTTCTGATTTTGATTATTTGTTACTTTGGAATGCTTAATAATTGAAACTGCAATATGAATATTCTCATTGTTGAAGATTACGAAGAATTAGCTACAGAAATAATCGATTTTTTATCGAAAAATGGCTATTTGTGCAAATGGGTTTCCAGTTGTAAAGACGCTTTGGAAGAAATTCATGTGAACAGTTACGATGCTATGCTTTTAGATTTAGGACTTCCCGATGGTGATGGTTTTGAAATTTTAAAAAGCATCAGAAAAAAGCAATTGAAAACTGCCGTAATTGTCGTTACTGCCCGTGGCGAATTGAATGATAAAATTGACGGATTGCAATTGGGCGCAGACGATTACATCACCAAACCTTTTGCTTTGACGGAATTGATAGCGAGATTGTATGCTGTAACCAGAAGGATGAATGGTTTTGTAAACAATGAAATCGAAGTTCATGGTTTTACTTTGCAATTGCAGGATTATAAAATCTCTTTTGGAGACACACCTATTAATTTGACCAAAAAAGAATTTGATATTTTTCAGTTTTTAGTATTGAATAAAAATCGAGTGATTACGCGCTTGCAACTCACCGAACACATATGGGGCGACATCCTTGAAGTGAATTCAGATAGTAATTTTATAGATGTTCATGTTCGGAATCTTAGAAAAAAACTAGACAAATTTTCAGAAATAAAATGGTTTGAAACGGTAAGAAACGTGGGTTATAGAGTAAATACATCCAATGAAAATTAAACACCAACTGGCTATTTTTAGCATCATAACCAAACTGCTGATCATTTTGATCTTATGGTTTTCATTGCCATTGCTTATTGAAAAAGTTATTTATGCTCATATTGATAAAAGCCTGTTGGAGAAAAAACAAAAATTTATTCAGCACTTGGATAAAGAAGAAATCAATGATTTTTTAATTCGGAAAGATACTGCCGAAACTTATGCGAGTTTTTCCAATTTACACAACGAGTTTCTGCAATTGTATCAAATCAAAAAAGAAATCAAAAAGCCTACTTCTTTCTTTAAAAATGAGGCTAGAGTTATTGAAGATGAAGAAAATGAGTACCGAATTTTATACTTTGATTTTGCCTACGAACAATGTGATTACCAACTCGAAATAGGAAACAGTTTAAGTGAAATTGTCGATTTGGTTTACGCTATTCGGATTTTTATTTTGATTGTTTTAATTGCGTCTATTTTATTTACTTTCCTTTCGGAAACCGTTTTTATAGAGTATTTGTTAAAGCCTTTTAATAAAATTATCGATACAAAAATAAAATACATCAACGAGCCTGATGCTTTCGATTCTACAGTGGTTGAAACTCATTCTAGTGATTTTAAAGAATTGGATGAAGGTTTAAATTTGATGATGTTTAGGATTCAGGAGGCTTTCAATAAAGAAAAACAGTTCATCGCGAATGTTTCTCATGAATTATTGACACCCATTTCTTTGCTTAAAAACAGGTTTGAAAATTTAATTCAAAACAAAAGCCTTGACAATAAAGCCGTCGATAAAGTAGCGAGTTCCTTGCGTACGCTCGATGTTCTGAAAAAAATAATCAATAATTTATTACTGATTTCTAGAATTGAAAATAACCAATACCATGCTGACGAATCTATTAGTATTACTGATTTAATTGCCGAATTAACAGAAGATCTTGAAGATCGTTTACAGGAAAAAAACATTACAATAAAGAATAATATCAAAACGGTTTTTGTGTTTCAAGGAAATCAAGCCTTATTGCATGTTATGTTTTTTAATTTATTCGTAAATGCGATAAAGTATAATAATGAAAATGGGAGTATTTTATTTTCAGATGATTTTATCGATGCTAAATATGCCATTACAATTGCAGATACAGGCAACGGAATGAATGATGAACAGTTGTCTCATATTTTTGACCGTTTTGCTAGATTGAACTTCAATCAGGAAGGGCAGGGTCTTGGACTTGCTATTGTAAAAAGTATTGCTCAGTTTCACCACATCGATATTCAAGTGACATCAGAACTTAATAAAGGAAGTCAGTTTACTTTGTTTTTCAATAAAAATTAAATAAATGTTAAAATTCCAATAACGGCATTTTCTTCATCTCATCTTCATTTTCGGATCCTAATTTTGACCTATAAATAAGTAACAAAGTAACAAAGTAACAATTTAAAATTTAAGGTCATGAAAAAATTAGTAATGTTAGCAGTATTAGCTTTAGGAACAACAGCAATGGTAAACGCTCAAACTGAGCCAGCTAAAAAAGCACCAGCGAAAGAAGTTAAAATGAAAAGTGCTAAAAAAAGTCACAAAACTGAAGCAAAAGCAGAAGCTCCAGCAGTTAAAAAATAATTAAGTTCTCATTTTGCTTAATTAGAAAAGACGTTACTTCAAGCGTTCTTCAAGAACCGGCAAATTTATTTGTCGGTTTTTTGTTTTTACAGCGTTAAATTTTTAATAATAAAAACAGATTGGAGCTTGAATATTCGTTATTTTGTGTAAAATTTTATAAAATGATTTTTCGTTTTTTACTTCTTATAGGAATTCTTCTGATAATTGAAATCTATGCTTTTCAGGCTTTTAGAACAGTCATTAAAGCCAAATGGATTTTACAAGTTTATCAATTGGTTAGTTTAACGACCATGATTTATGTTGCGTATTCTATTTTTCAGTATGATAAGCATGTGGGACAAACACACAAAACGTTATTTGTAATAGGTTTGTTCTTGCTAATTTATCTGCCTAAAATTGTTGTTACCTTGGTGATGCTTTGTGAAGATGTTTTTAGAGTTGGTGCGGGAGCTATTAATTATTTTGTCGAAAACGACAACAGTACTTCTTTCTTATCTTCTAGAAGAAAATTCGTCAGTCAGATAGGATTAGGGCTCGCTGCCGTTCCTTTTTTGTCTTTAATTTATGGAATGACCATTGGGAAATATAATTACAAAGTCATCAAACAGAATATCTTCTTTCCTGATTTGCCAGATGCTTTCGATGGTTTTACGATTACTCATATTTCAGATGTTCACAGTGGAAGTTTTGACAATGCTGAAAAAATAAACTACGCAATTGATCTGATTAATGAACAAACTTCGGATATCTTGCTTTTCACCGGCGATATTGTTAATGCAAGAGCAGATGAAATGCATCCTTGGATTGATACTTTCAAGAGATTGCATACGCCATCGTTTGGTAAATATTCCATTTTAGGAAATCATGATTATGGTGCTTATCTGGAATGGTATTCTGAGAAAGAAAAAGAAGAGAATTTTGTAGCGATAAAAGATTTACACCGCCAAATTGATTTCAAATTACTTTTGAATGAAAATGTAAAAATCAAGAAAGATAATGATGAAATTACTTTGATTGGTGTAGAAAACTGGGGAAAACATTTTGGTTCTTTTGGTGACATAGACAAAGCTTCAGAAGGTGTTTCCGCATCAGATTTTAAAGTATTAATGAGTCACGACCCAAGTCATTGGGAAGAAATTGTAAAAAATCATAAAAAAAACATACAACTTACATTATCTGGGCACACGCATGGCATGCAGTTTGGTATCGAAATTCCAGGATTTTTCAAATGGAGTTTAGCACAATATATGTACAAACAATGGGCAGGATTGTATGAGAATTTAGGGAGATATGTGTATGTAAATCGTGGTTTTGGCTTCCATGCTTATCCGGGACGTGTAGGAATTATGCCGGAGATAACAGTGATTCGTTTAAAAAAAGGTCAAAATGTAGCTTAATTTGCTAAAAACACTATATTTGTATAACAAAGTTTAATAAAATATTACACTATGTCAAAATTTGGAGAGCTTATAAATACTCAAGTACCCGTTCTAATCGATTTTTATACCGATTGGAATGAATCTTCACAGTCGATGCATCCGGTAATAAAAGATGTTGCTGCCGCATTAGGTGATAAAGCAAAAGTGATTAAGATTGATGTAGATAAAAATCAAGAATTAGCTGATGCGCTTCGCATAAAAGGACTGCCAACTTTAATGATTTATAAAGAAGGACAGATGATGTGGAGACAATCAGGTGAACTAGATGCCAATACAATTATCAGCTTGGTTCAAGAGCAGATTTAATGGATCTTATCAAACACAAATCCTTTTTCTTTTAAGAATTCTATTGTTTTAGGTAAAGCATATTTTAAGTTTGGAAATGCTTTTATACTGTCGTGAAAAACAATGACACTTCCCGAGGTTACTTTTCTTGTTGCGTTCTCCAGGCATTTTTCTGGTGAGATTTTTTGATCAAAATCGGCAGTAAGCACATCCCACATTATTATTTTGTACCCTAAATTTCGTAATTCTTTAGATTGTGACGGTTTTATTTTGCCGTAAGGCGGACGGAACAATAATAAATCTGCAGTTTGCAGTTTGTTGATTTCAGATTTGCACCAACTCACATTCTCTAAATAGTCTTTTGTAGGCGTTTTCCAGCCCAGTAGATGATTGAAAGTGTGATTCCCTATCGAATGTTCATTTTCAATTACTTTTTTGAAAATTTCAGGTTGTTTTTCGATATTATGGCCAATGCAGAAAAATGTTGCTTTGATGTTGTGTTCTTTTAAAAGGGCTAAAACCCATTCTGTGATTTTGGGCGTTGGGCCGTCATCAAATGTAAGATAGATTTTATTTTCGTGATTTGGAATATCCCATACTTGATTATTAAATAATCGTTTGATGAGCCAGTGTGTTTTTATCCAATAAAAATCCATAATTCAATAATACGATTTTAAAAACAGATAATAAAAAAATGCAGTAACTTTTTATCGTTACTGCATTTTTATTTTAAAATTTCAGAAGTCTAAATTACTCCATGTCTCTTCCAAAACGATCGAAACGTTTGTTGTAACTATTGAATATTGCTCTTTGTTCATTGTAGAAAGCATCATCTTTGCAGTCTTTCATGATATAAAGCAAACCTCTATAACGCTCAATATTCGTGATAATATTTACAGCAAAATCATTTTGCTCCTCAGGAGTTGTTCCGCTATAATATTTAAGTTCATCTTGATATTTCGCAGCCAATTGTTTTAATAATTGACGTGCTTTTTCCTTTTCACCTATTTTGTAATATCCTTCAGCAAAAGGATCTACTAGGCTATAAAAGTCATAATAATCGAGAGGGAATTTGGTTAAAGCCAAATCAATGATTTTTTTAGCTTTATCATTTTTGCCTTCATGAATTAACTGGTTCATCAATCGCGTTAGATTGGTTCTGTATGAAATACAATCTTTACGGGTTTGAGGATCGTGGTAAATGTTTGGACTGTCACCACCGCCCCATGTCCATTTCATAACAATGTTGTACATGATGTCAGAATCAATTTTACCCATATCAAATCCAGAGGCTTCTTTATCAATTGGTGTTTTTATTGGAACCAATCGATAAACCATTCCGTCCAATTGCAAGAATTCTTTCATCCAAATATAATCGTCATCGGCAAAAGCACCAGGAGAGAAATAAATGGGTCTTTTCCAATTGTTGTTTTTTACAATATCAAGCATCATCAGCCTGTTTTTGTATAAAGCATCCCCTTTAATGTCAACATCAATATAAGGAACAATTGAATCTTGGTATTTAGCATTGACTACTTTATTGGATAAAACAGCATTTTTATCTACAGGAATTCTAACTTTATTCGTTGGATAAAATTGAATTTTCTGTCCGTTTTTCATTTCAATCAATGTTCGAGGATCATCGCTAGAAACAAAATCAATGAATTCTTTAATATCAAGGCGGTCTTCAGTTCTTTTATCAAAAATTAAATAGTCACGAGTTCCAGCTACATAATCTTTGTGTGTAAATGAAATTGGCACTGGATCAGAATCATAAGCTTTGGCTTTCATTTGGTCGATGTACCAGTCGGTCATTAATAAACTAGTGTTTACAATTCGTACGTCTGTTCTATAACCTTCAATTTCCTGAAGATACCATAATGGGAAAGTATCGTTGTCTCCAATAGTAAATAGAATGGCATTTTTTTCACAAGAATCTAAGTATGCTTTTGCCCCAGAAGTCGCTGTGTATTTTCCAGAGCGATCGTGATCATCCCAGTTTTGACTAGCCATTAAAATTGGAGCGGCAAACAAGCAAGCTGTTATTACAACAGGCGCTGCAATTTTTGGAGTGATATACGATTTGATAAAGTTATAGATGGCAAAAACACCCATCCCAATCCATATCGCAAAGACATAGAAGGATCCTACAAGTGCATAATCTCGTTCTCGAGGTTCAAAAGGACGTTCGTTAAGGTATATTTTTAAGGCTATTCCGGTAAATAAAAACAAAGCCAATACCACATAAAAACTCTTAATATCTTTTTTAGCATGGAAGAAGAATCCAATCAATCCAATGATAAATGGAAGGAAGTAATAAGTATTTCTGCCTTTGTTGTTTTTCCATTCTGCAGGAAGATTAGCTTGAGTTCCAAGTCTTGCTTGGTCGATAAACGTGATTCCACTTAACCAGTTTCCATCTCGCAAATCGTATTCTCCTTGATTGTCATTTTGTTTTCCTGTAAAATTCCACATCAAATACCTCCAATACATGTATCCAAATTGATATTGGAACATAAAAGTAAGGTTGTCTACAGTGGTTGGTTTTTCAACATCAAGATAATTGCCATAGGCCTTTAAGAATTTATCATAGTCTTCGATTTCCATTTTACCCGATTGATATGCGGCTCTGAATTCGGAAACAATTTGTAATAATTCTTTTTCTTCTGCGTATTCTGGTTTTATTTTAAAGTCTAAAACATGGGTAAATTTCATGTAATTTTCAGCATGTTCAGAGCTCCACATTCTAGGTAAGATGGCTTTGTGTTTGTCATCTGTATTTTGTCCTGCATTGATATAATTGTTTACAATAACATATTTGCCAGTTTTATAATCTCTTTCGTAGTTTGGTTTTTCGTCTACATAAGGTTCTTTTTCATCTAATCCAGCATAGCTGTCTGAAAATTGAGGTCCGTAAAATAATTTTTGCTCACCATACTGTTCACGATTGTAGTACGCAAGAACTTCTCGTGCATCGGAAGGTTTGTTTTCGTTAATGACAGTGTTTGCATTGGCACGAATAGGCAACATCATCCAGGTAGAAAACCCAATTAGAATGAATAGAATGCAAAGTAATAAGGTGTTGAGTAATACCTTTCCTTTTTCGCGAGTGTATTTTAATCCAAAATAGAAGAAAGCTATCAACGCTAAAGTAACAAATACGGTTCCCGAATTGAAAGGCATTCCTAAACTGTTTACCATGAAAACTTCTGTGTCACCAAAGAAAGTCATGGTCCAGGGTAAAAGCAATTTGAAAATAAAAAGTAACACAGCAACCACCACAATGTTGGCGATAATGAAACCTTTTAAAGTAATATTTTTGTAATTTTTAAAGTAATATAAAAATCCAATCGAAGGAATTGTAAGTAATGCCATGAAGTGAACCCCAAAAGAAAGTCCAACAACAAGCGAAATAATCAACAGCCATTTGTTGCCGCGTGGTGTGTGCATTTCTTCTTCCCAACGCAATCCCAGCCAAAAAAGCAAAGCGATAAATAATGTAGCCATCGCGTATACTTCAGCTTCTACAGCATTGAACCAAAAGCTATCTGAGAAAGTAAAGGCCAAAGCGCCTACAAATGAACTTCCTAAAACCGCAATGGAATTGGTTTTATTCATTTCGGCAAATGAAGCAACTATTTTTCTTAAAATAATAGAGGTAGACCAAAACAAGAATAAAATGGTGAAGGCACTTGAAAAAACCGACATCATGTTGACCATCAATGCAATATGTTCTTTGTTGTAGGCGAACATAGCGAAAAAAGCACCAATCATTTGAAAAAGTGGCGCTCCAGGTGGATGACCAACTTCAAGTTTTGCTGCAGTTGCTATGTACTCACCACAATCCCAAAAACTCATTGTGGGTTCGACCGTCAAAGAATAAACTACAAGTGCTATCAAAAAGGCAAGCCAGCCAATAGCTGTATTCCATTTATTAAAATTGAAAGACATAAAAGATTTTGGTTTATATATTACAATACAAAGAAACTATTTTTTTGTCTAAACAAAAGGTTAAAATAAAATTTTAATTTTTTT
>JBDTNG010000135.1:0-9372 GCA_039933895.1 Flavobacterium sp.
AGTGGTAGGAATTGCATTCTCTCTTAAACCAGGTGTTGTTTCTCAAACTATCGATGGTAACTCTGGTGTGTTTAAAATCAAAGTAAAATCTAGTACTAAAGCTCCAGCAGCGGCAGACTATAAAGATGTTATTACAAGATTAAACGGGCAGTCTAAAGGTTCAGTAGCAGGAAGAGTATATAACGTACTTAAGAAAGATGCTGATATTGAAGACAACAGAGCGCAATTTAACTAATAGCTCGAATTCATATAAAATAAAAAATCCCGATTTATCGGGATTTTTTATTTTATAATATTATCTCCTTGTAAGGAAGCAGAATATCGTAACCGCGTGCTGCAAAATACGCTGTGGGATTCTCTTTCGAAACCACTAAAACAAAATCACCTCCCCAAGCACCTAAGCTTTTAATCACGCCATCAAAATCAGGAAACAAAGCTTCTTTTACAGTTTGCATTTTTAGAATGTCACTCATTTCAATTTCATGCTTTTGAAGTGCTAAAGCAAAAGTTCTTACTTCTGAAGTATTAATTATCGTATTCGTGATTTTGTTGATTTCAGGAATCAATTTGCTGCTATTGCCAGAGTTGTTGTAATAAGAAGCAATGGCTGCTTTACTATTTTGCTTTTTATTCAGATATACAAAATAAATTTTATCGGCAAAAGAAGGGTTAAATACTATTGGAGTGACTGTTGGTTTTCCGTTTTCCAACTCATAAATAAGCGCAGTGTCATTTTGTGCACAGGCAATATCATAACCACTACCGCCAAAACTGTTTTTAAGCAGTTTAAAAGCGTCAACGTTAAGCCATTGGGCAATATTGTTAATTAAAGTGGAAGAAGTGCCCAATCCCCAAAATTTTGGAAAAGTTAGTTTTGTTTCCACAATGTAGCCATTCGAGTCAGTAATAAAACTTGGATTCAATATGTAAGCTTCATGAAGAATTTCGATTAAAGTATTTTTGACGTTTTCTCTTTCATCAAAATGCTCTTTTTTTACTATCGATGCAAAAGAAATATTGTCCTCAAACCAAATACTTCCATCGTAATCGTAACTTTTCCAATGGATGATATTGTCTTTCCCATTTTTAATAATCAGATTCTGACCAAATTTTGTCGGTAATGCCAATGCCTTTGCACCGTCAAGAACAACATATTCTCCAGTGATTAAGAGTTTTCCGTTACTGTAAAATGTTTTTGTCAAAACGAGTTATTTTCTTAAGTTCTCAATAAAATCGACTACTGCCGAATGTGAAACTGTGTTTTCTTTGAAATGATTTTTTATCAAACCCTTTTCTGTTTCTGTAGTTTCAAATTGGTTGATGATATTATTTAAATGCATTTTCATATGTCCTTGTTGTATTCCTGTTGTAGTTAGCGAACGCAATGCAGCAAAATTTTGTGCCAATCCTGCTACAGCAACAATTTGCATCAATTCATGGGCTGACGGTTTTTCTAACATTTCTAATGCAATTTTCACCAAAGGATGCAATGATGTTAATCCTCCAACAGTTCCTAGTGCTAATGGAATTTCAATCCAAAAACTAAAGATGCCGTTTTCTACTTTTGCGTGTGATAAGCTCGAGTATTTTCCATTACGGGCGGCGTAGGCATGAACTCCTGCTTCAATGGCCCTAAAATCGTTCCCAGTGGCTAAAACAACGGCGTCAATTCCGTTCATGATACCTTTGTTGTGCGTTACGGCACGATAAGGTTCGATTTCAGCAATTTTTACAGCTCGGACAAACTTTTCAGCAAATTCCTCCTGTGAAATGTTTTTGTCTTCTTTTAAATCTTGAATAGGACAGGAAACTTCTGCACGAACAATGCAATTAGGAACATAATTCGATAAAATACTCATCACCACCTGAATGCTTTTTTCTGTTTCTGAAAACAATTCAAATTGTAACGCGGCTTCTTTTAATGTTTTGGCAAATTGCTCCAAACATGAATTGATGAAATTTGCTCCCATCGAATCTTTGGTTTCAAAAGTGGCGTGTAATTGATAATAATCAGATAACTCGGAAGTTTTATCTCTTAATTCAATATCTAAAATTCCGCCACCGCGTTTTTGCATGTTTTTAGTGATGCTTTCGGTGTCGGCAAATAATTTTGATTTGATTGAATTGAAAAAAATTTCCAGTTTCGCTTTATCACCAACATACATAAAATGTACTTGACCTATTTTTTCGGAATTCAGAACTGTAGCTTTAAATCCACCACGTGTTGCCCAAAATTTAGCCGATTTACTCGCTGCAGCAACTACCGAACTTTCTTCAATAGCCATTGGAATAGTATAATTTTTTCCATTAATTAGAAAATTAGGAGCTACACCAAGCGGCAAATAAAAATTAGTGATAGTATTTTCGATGAATTCGTCGTGTAATTTTTGTAAATCTTCATCCGAATTCCAATATTTTTTTATGGTTTTGATGGCATCATCCGCATTGGAAAAATGGGTTGAAGCTATCCAGTTTATTTTTTCTTCTTTCGATAATTTCGAAAATCCAGCAATCGCTTTTGTCATCCTGACTTGTGTTAATTGAAATGCAAAGATAAGGTTTCGTAGTTTAATTTTTCGGTCGAATTGGTTGCGAAAAATGGAATTTTATTGTGCTAAATTTTGCATTTAACATTAATTAACGTTGATATGTGCGTTTTTTTCACTAAAATTGGAAGTTTTTTATCACATTATAATATGAAAATAGTACAAAAATTACTTTTATTATTCTTATTAGCTTCATTTTCAGCAATAGGACAACAAAAAATCACTTTAGAAGAAATTTGGGGTGGAGCCTTCAGGACTCAAGGAATGACTGAGTTGCAGGCTTTGAAGAACGCAAATCAATATACGGTTCTTAATTTTGACAGAGCTTCAAGTACAGCGCAAATTGACCTGTATGATTTTGCTACTTTAGAAAAAATTTCGTCTTTAATTGACACGAAAAATTTCAAAGAATTGGAAGGAATCGACAGTTACACTTTTAGTAAAGACGAAAAGAAAATTTTAATTGCCAATAATTCAGATCAGATTTTCCGTCACTCTTTTGTTGCTAACTATTACATTTATGATATTGCTGCAAAATCTTTGACAAAATTAGCTGATTATAAAGTCCAGGAGCCTACTTTTTCTCCTGATGGAACAAAAATTGGTTTTGCCAAAGAAAATAATTTATACATTTATGATGTAGCGTCTAAAAAAACAACTCAAATTACTAACGATGGAAAGAAAAACGCCATCATAAACGGTATTACGGATTGGGTTTATGAAGAAGAATTTGCTTTTGTGAGAGCTTTCGACTGGAATGCTTCAGCAGATAAAATTGCTTACATCCGTTTTGATGAGTCTGAAGTTCCTGAATTTTCAATGAATATGTACCTTCAAGGGTTATATCCAACGACAGATACTTTCAAATATCCAAAAGCAGGGGAAAAAAATGCAGTGGTTTCATTGCATATTTATGATGTAAAAACAGGAACAACGAAAAAAATCAATTTAGGGAATTATAATGATTTCTATATCGCAAGAATGCAATGGACAAACGAAGCCAATACATTATGCGCACAAGTGTTGAATCGTCACCAAGACAATTTAGATTTAGTATTTGTGGATGGAAATTCAGGAAATGCCAAAGTGGTTTTGAACGAAAAAGACAAAGCATATATTGATGTTACCGATAACTTAACGTTCTTAAAAGACAATAGTTTTATTTGGACATCAGAAAAAGACGGTTTCAATCATATTTACTACTATGATAAAACTGGAAAATTAAAAAATCAAGTAACTAAAGGTAATTGGGAAGTAACCAGTTATTATGGTTTTGATGAAAAAGCAGAAACAATTTTTTACCAATCGGTTGAAAATGGATCAATTAATAGAGATGTATATAGTATCAAATTGAACGGAAGCGGTAAAACTCGCCTAACGAATGTTACCGGAACAAACGGAGCTACTTTTAGCCCTAACTTCCAATACTTTATCAATTCGTTCTCCAGCGCTAAAAATGCGACTAAATATACTTTGAACGAATCAAAAACAGGAAAAGAAATCAAAACGATAGTTTCAAACGAAGCTTTAGAAACAAAATTGTCAAAATACGATTTGCCAACTAAAGAGTTTTTTGAAGTAACTACAGCAAAAGGAAACAAACTGAACGCTTGGATGATTAAGCCGAAAGATTTTGATGGGACTAAAAAATATCCTGTTTTTATGTACCAATATTCTGGTCCAGGATCACAACAAGTAAATAACGACTGGAATGGATCAGATGATTATTGGTTCATGATGTTAGCACAGCAAGGTTATATTGTAGCTTGTGTGGATGGTCGAGGAACAGGTTTCAAAGGGGCAGAATTTAAAAAATGTACTCAAAAAGAATTAGGGAAATTTGAAGTTGAAGACCAAATAGACGCAGCTAAAATTTTTGGAACTTATGCTTATGTAGACAAAGCTAGAATCGGAATTTTCGGATGGAGTTATGGCGGTTTCATGGCATCTAACTGTATTTTTCAAGGCGCTGATGTGTTTAAAGCGGCAATTGCTGTTGCGCCAGTAACAAGCTGGAGAAATTATGATAGTGTTTATACAGAAAGATATATGCAGACACCACAGGAAAATGCAAGTGGTTATGATAACAACTCACCAATTACTCATGTGAGTAAATTGAAAGGTAATTTTCTTTTAATTCACGGAAGTGGAGATGATAATGTACATTTTCAAAATACAATGAAAATGGTTGAAGCATTAGTACAAGCAAACAAACAATTCGACATGGCCATTTATCCAGATAAAAATCATGGTATTTATGGCGGAAAAACACGTTTGCAATTGTATACTAAAATGACAAATTTTATCAAAGAAAAACTATAATTAACCAAAAACAAAACGAACAAAAATGAGTGAAAAAGTAGTAAAAACAGGTCATCCAAAGGGACTTTGGGTATTATTTGGAACAGAAATGTGGGAAAGGTTCAACTTCTACGGAATGCGAGCAATTCTTACTTTATTCCTAGTGAATTCATTAATGATGAAAGAAGAGAAAGCATCATTAATTTATGGTGGATTTTTAGGATTATGTTACTTAACCCCAATGCTAGGTGGTTTTATCTCGGATCGTTTTTTTGGAAACAGAAACTGTATTTTACTAGGTGGATTAATGATGGCTGCAGGACAGTTTTTATTATTTACTAGTGCGAGTGTTTTTGGAACAAACATTGGTCTTGCAAACACATTAATGTGGTGCGCTTTAGGAATCATTGTATTTGGTAATGGATTTTTCAAACCGAACATTTCAAGTATGGTGGGAAGTTTGTATCCAAAGCAAGAAAAAAGCAAATTAGATACTGCTTTTACAATCTTCTATATGGGGATTAACTTAGGTGCTTTCTTAGGTCAATTAATTTGCCCAATCGTTGGTGATGTAAAAGACTCAGCGGGAGTTAGAGATATTCATGCTTTCAAATGGGGATTTTTAGCGGCATCAATTGCAATGTTAATTGGAACTGCTGTTTTCTATGCTTTGAAAAATAAATATGTTGTTACTCCAGAGGGAAAACCATTAGGAGGATTACCAAAACACAATGACGATTCTCATTATGAAGAAGGAGAATCTCAAAAAGCAGTTTTCTCAACTACAGCATTAGTTGGAGCATTAGTTGCTTTCTGTGGTTTAGGATTGTTGTTTTATTTTGTTTTCGGACAAAACCCTATTTATTCATTAATCTATGCAAGTGGTATATCATTGGCAGGATTAATTATTTCGGATAGTTCATTAACAAAAGTAGAAAGAGATAGAATTTTAGTAATTTATATTGTTGCTTTCTTCGTTATTTTCTTCTGGGCTGCGTTTGAGCAAGCTGGATCTTCTTTAACGTTTATTGCCGATAATCAATGTGATAGAAATTTCTTCGGATACAATATGCCTCCATCTATGGTGCAAATCTTCAACGGATTATTTGTTGTTGCTTTTGCAGTGCCATTCAGTATGTTATGGGATTATTTAAGAAGCAAAGACAGAGAGCCAATTTCACCAATGAAACAAGCTTTTGGATTGTTTTTAATTGCATTGAGTTATTTCATCATTGCACACAACGTAAAAGATTTAGGGAACAATGGTTTGTTAGCAGTTAAATGGTTAATCTTATTGTATTTAATTCAAACCGCTGCTGAATTATGTTTGTCACCAATTGGATTGTCATTAGTGGGTAAATTATCTCCAAAAAGATTCTCTTCTTTACTGTACGGAGTTTTCTTTTTATCAAATGCTTCTGGATATGCATTAGCGGGAACTTTAGGCTCAATCTTGCCAGCTACAGGAGATAAATTCAACAAAGCAAAAGAATTAGGAATTGATTTACAAGCTGTTTTAGATAAGAAAGTAACCCCTACCGCGGAGCAAGTTAAACTTTTAGCAGACAATCAAATTTCAGATCATAATCCACTTTTTGCTGGTTTTGAAATTCACAATTTATTTGAATTCTTTATGGTATTCGTTGTATTGTGTGGAATTGCTTCAGTAATTTTATTCTTACTTACGCCAGTACTTAAGAAAATGATGCACGGAGTTAGATAATTAGACAAAAAAATAGTCGAATATATTTCAAACCTACAAGAATTTCTTGTAGGTTTGTTTTTTTAATTATATGTAAATGCACGAAAACTCTACTTTAGAACAAATACAAAATTTTAAAGGCAAATACCCAAAACAGCTTTGGTATTTGTTTTTTAGTGAAATGTGGGAGCGTTTTAGTTTCTACGGAATGCGCGGGATGTTGGTGATTTTTATGGTCAACCAATTGATGATGGATGGGAAGACAGCAAATTTACAGTATGGAGCAACTCAAGCTTTTGTATACGCGTTTACGTTTATTGGCGGATTGTTTGCAGATAAAATCTTAGGTTACAGAAAATCTCTTTTTTGGGGTGGTTTGTTGATGATTGCAGGAAGTATTATTTTGTCAATAGATCCAAAACACTTTTTCTTTTTTGGAATCAGTTTTACGATTATAGGAACTGGATTCTTCAAGCCGAATATTTCTACTATGGTAGGAAAACTATATAAAGAGGATGATCATAGGAGAGATGCTGGTTTTTCATTGTTTTATGCCGGTGTAAATTTAGGTGCTTTAATTGGTGGTTATATTTGTATTGCTGTGGCTAATGGAACACTTTGGGCTTCATTAGTTCCAGAAAATCTTCGTTGGAATTTTGCTTTTGGTTTTGCTGCAATTGTAATGGTTATAAGCTTGCTGACGTTTACTCAAACGCAAAAAAGTTTGGGCGAAATTGGGCTTTCGCCTCTAGCAGGTTTAGAATCTTCCAAAAGAAAAAAATTAGAAATAATAACTTACATAGGGTCATTAGTGATTATTCCAATCATTATGACGATGGTTGCTAAAACTGAGTATACTGATTATTTTATGTTTATCATTGGTCCAGCATCTTTGTTGTATCTGTTTTATGAAATGCGTAATTTTTCATTGGCTGAAAACAAAAAATTATGTGCTGCATTGGTGTTTATTATTTTCTCGATTTTCTTCTGGGCTTTCTTTGAGCAAAGTGGTGGATCGTTGAGTTTGTTTGCTGCCAATAATCTTAAAAGTACAGTTTTAGGTTTAACATTAGATCCTAATGGAGTTAATAACTCTGCGAATTCCTTATTTGTAATCATATTTGCGGCATTAATTGGTGTGGTATGGTTGTGGATGAACAAAAGAAAAATTGAGCCTAATACTGTTGTTAAATTTGGTTTGGCATTTATATTTCTTGCTGGTGGTTTTTATGTGTTTTATTATACAAAATTCTTCGCTGATGCAACTGGAAAAACATCAATGGATTTGTTTACCTTCGGTTGGTTCGTTATTACGTTTGGAGAGCTTTGTTTGTCGCCAATTGGAATGTCTGCCATGACTAAACTTTCACCACAAAAAACTCAAGCCGTAATCATGGGGATGTGGTTTTTGGCGAGTGCTTACGGTCAATATTTTGCGGGTATTTTAGGGGCTAATATTGCTGAAGCTTCTGAAAATTCATCGAACCTAGATAAGTTAATGGTTTATGCTGATGGTTACAAACAATTGGCTATTTATGCACTAGTTGCTGGAGTTATCTTAATTGTGATTTCACCATTGGTTAAAAAATTGATGCAAGGAGTTAAATAAACTTATTCTTTCGGCATTGTTTTTGATACGTTAAAATTAAATATTATTAAACATGAAAAAATTACTTTTAGTCTTGTTCTTATTTATCGGAACATTGACTATAGAAGCTCAAGAAATCAGGTGGATGTCACTTGATGAGGCCTTAGCAAAACAAAAAAAGTACCCTAAACCTATTTTTATAGATGTTTATACAGATTGGTACGGACCTTGTAAAATGCTAGATGCAAATACTTTTCATGATCCTGCTGTAGTAGATTTTATTACCAAAAACTATTATGCAGTTAAGTTTAATGCTGAAGGAGATTCGACGGTAAACTATCAAGGAATTACCTACACAAATCCTAATTATGATCCCAATAGAAAAGGAAGAAACAGTACGCATGATCTCACCAGATTTTTTAAAGTACAAATTTATCCTTCCATGTATATTATTGATAAAAAAGGAAATGTTCAGACTTCCATCATGGGTTATAAAACACCTGAGCAATTGTTAAATCAATTATAAAGCGCTTAAAATATGTAATACACTTTACTTTTTAAAAAGATTTTTTGTTACTTTTACTCTTAATTATCTAGAAATATTAATGTTATGAATTTTAAATATCTACTTTTTTCGATTCCACTTCTTATAGTTTTGTGGATTTCAAATGTAAACAAAGTGAGTGCTTCTAAAGCAAAAACTACCGAATTGGTTTGGTTGACAGATTTAGAAGAAGCGCAGAAAATATCTAAAAAAACAGGGAAACCTATTATGGCCGATTTTACCGGAAGTGATTGGTGCGGATGGTGTCATAAACTTTCAAACGAAGTTTTTAATACACCTGAATTTAAAACATGGTCCGATAAAAATGTAGTATTGTTGGAGTTGGATTTTCCAAGATCTATTCCTCAAGACGAAAAATTAAAATCTCAGAATAATAGTTTATTGCAGTTTTTTCAAGTTCAAGGGTTTCCAACAATTTGGGTTTTTGATATGAAAAAAGACGAAGCAAATAAAAAGATGATTATCAATCCAATTGGTAAAACAGGATATTTGAGAGGTGGTCCTAAAGTTTTTACAGACAATCTGGACTTGATGATTGCGGAACAAAAAACAAAAGAAAAAGAAGAAAAAAACAAAAAGAAAGAGATTCAACCGGTGAAATCGTAATTTAATCTTAATCTAATTTATAAAATCCCTTTTCATAAGTGCTATGAAAAGGGATTTTTTCTTT
>JBDTNG010000136.1:0-4504 GCA_039933895.1 Flavobacterium sp.
CGATTGAAATTGAAGATTTACAAGACCGATTGGCCGTTCAAAAAGACTTGAACAGAAAAATGATTACGCTAAATAAACTGAATATTAACTTAAATGCAATCGACGAAACCAAAACAGGATCGGTTGATAAATTGAAACTTATATTGGATGCTAATAAAAACATTCAAGACGTTTTAATTGCCAAATTAGATTCTCTTGCAATAACGATGGAAAGAGATTTGGTTGAATTGAAAAATACTGATGTTGAAACTATTGAAGAGTCTAAAAAATTAGAAAAAACGTCTTATAAAAATATTGGTCAAACTAATGAAATCATCACGCAGTTGAAGCAAAATTTAGCGGAAAACAAAAAGATATTCACGGGTATCATGAACAAAGTACAAAGACTTACTGTTCAGGAAAACCAAGAATATAAGAAAAAAGTCAGAGAAAATTTATCCAATAAAGATTTAATTTCTTTGGAAGAAATGAATAAACTGAAAGTATCTCAATTGCAAAACGAACAGAAAAACACGCAATTACTGACCAAAATTGATCAGATTAATGTGGAGAAAAAGAACGAATTAAAACGTAAAATTTCGAAAGCGACATTCTATAGTTCAGAAGCACGAGAATACGACGATAAATTAGCATTGGTCAAATTACAGCGTTACCAAAAAAATGCTATTGAAAGTCAAAAAGATGTAGCTTCTACAAGTGATGAATCAGTAGATGCAACCGAAATTAGAAAAAAACTGAATACAAAAGTTGTCGATGGAAACAAACTGACTAAAATCGAAGTAATCAGAAATTTGAAAGAAGTTAAAAACGGATATTATATGGTTGCCAATCTTTTTACTGAAGCATCAGAGAGAGATGAATTTGCTATGAAATTAACTGATTCTGGAGAAACCAAAACCAGTTTCTTCTATAATGTGGGGAATTTCTCTTATTATGTATACACCAAAGTTTTTAACACCGCAGATGAAGCCATTTATGAATATAATTTAAAAATAAATGAAGCGCTTTATAAAAATTTATTTATTGTTCAAATATCAAACGAGCAATAAATATTTAACTAAATAGTTTTTAACTATAAACAAATTAAAATGAGATTTTTAGAATTATTGGTATTAGTGTTGAGTTTTAACTTTGGTTTAGCCCAAAATCAAAGCATAGTCAAACATAAGGTGGCTAAAGGGGAAACGATTATACAAATATCAAAAAAATACAATGTTACTCCGTTTGATATTTTCAAATTAAATCCTGATGCTCAAAAAGGAATTGAAGAAAATACCATTTTGTTGATTCCTAATAAAACAGGGGTGCCACCTAGCAAAACAGCAGGAGTTCCTGTCAAAAAACCAGAGAACAATAGCAAAAAACACGAAGTCTTGCCCAAAGAAACGCTGTACAGTATTGCTTCAAAATATGATGTGAGTATTGAGGACATTCAAAAAGCAAATCCCGAAGCAAAAGAAGGATTGAAAATTGGAATGCTTTTGACTATTCCCGGTAAAAAAGTGCCTGTAAAAGTGGAGTCTAAAAAAACTGCGACAACAACACTTCCTGTCTTCCATGAAGTTTTACCTAAAGAGACATTGTATAGTATTTCAACGAAATATGGAATTTCTGTACAGCAAATAGAAAAGTTAAATCCTGAAATTGCAAATGGTTTGCCAATAGGTTTTAAATTGAGAATCAGTGGTGAAAATTCAGTGAAAGCAACAAAGTCAGAAATTGTTTCTACACAATTATCTTCAAATGAGGCTGGTACCATTGCTTATGTCATAAAGTCAAAAGAAACATTGTACAGTATTTCTAATCAATATGGCATTACACAAGAAGAATTAATTGGTTTGAATCCAGAATTAAAAAATGGAGTTCAGGAAGGAATGACAATAAAAGTTCCTTCGAAAGTAACTATCGTATCTGCTAAAAAAGAGTACAAGGACTTAACCAAAAGTTTCATCAAAACGAATAAAAAATTAGCGATTTTACTTCCTTTTAACCTTACGAAATTAGATCAGGATACTATAAATTCGACCAAAGCAAGGCTGAAAAAAGATAAATTTCTAAACATGACACTCGATTTTTATTCGGGTGCTTTAATGGCTATCGATTCGGTTAATAAAATGGGATTGAATGTGGATGTAACCATTTTAGATTCACAAGAAACACAATCAACATCGAATGTTGTTAATTTAATTCAGCAGAATAATTTAAAAACAATGGACGCTATTATCGGTCCATTTTACCAAAATAATGCTGAAAAAACGGCCGAATTATTAAATGCTTCAAACGTTCCAGTCATTTCACCTTTGTCTAAAGATTACGATAAAAAATACAGTAATTTAATTCAAGCAACTCCTTCTAATAATGATGTAAAAAGCGCCATATTCAATTATATGCAGGCTAAAAACGGAAACATTATTGCGGTTGTAGATCCCAAAAAGCAATCGGTAAAACAATATATTACTGCCAATCATAGCGAAGTACAATTTGTGAATTTCACTGAAACAGGAGCTTTAGATATAGCACAATTGAAATCACTTTTGGTTAAAGATAAAGTCAATTTTGTCATCATGGAAACCGAACGTACTAATCTTATTTTGAGCACAACAACTGCTTTGATGAACGCTTTGGCCGATTATCAAATCCGATTGGTGATTTTAGGAGATAATGATGCTTTAGATTATGAAGAAATTCAAATGAACAGATTGACCAAGTTAAAAATGACTTTCCCTTCGCAAACCAAAGAGAATGATTCACCTGAAGCAAATATTTTTGAGAAAAATTTCAGAAGAGCCAATAAAATTTACCCAAACCAGTTTGCGACTCGTGGATTCGATATTACTTTCGATGTTTTGATGCGTTTGGCTCAAGAAAAGCCACTGTTGGAAACCTTAAGTGATGCTGCAACAGAACATGTGGAAAATAAATTTGATTATACATTAAGTCCTGATGGGGGTTATACCAATAAAGGCATTTATATTTTATATTACGACACTGATTTAACCGTAAAAGAAGCAAACTAATGACATCAAAAGTAACATATTTAGGAGATTTAAGAACTTCTTCGATACACTTGCAATCAGGAACAGAAATCCTTTCTGATGCACCAACAGACAACAACGGAAAAGGTGAGGCGTTTTCTCCAACCGATTTATTGGCTAACTCTTTAGGAAGTTGCATGATGACCATTATGGCAATTAAATCAAGAGATTTTGATGTCGATTTAACAGGTTCTACAATTGAAGTGACTAAAATCATGCAGGCAGAGCCAAGAAAAGTTGCAAAAATCCAATTGGTTTTAAACATGTCTGTGGCAGTCGATCAAAAAACAAAAATAATTTTAGAAAGAACTGGAATGAACTGTCCGGTTTTATTGAGTTTGAACCCAGATATTGATAAAGAAATTACGTTCAATTGGAAACAGTAAATATGGAATTTGTAACATTTCAAAGGTTTGGTCAAAAAGAAGAGGTGCTTTCTTTTAGTGAAATTCTGAAGCAAAATAAGATTGATTCATTTGTTGAAGATTCGGGAGGTTCATTAGACTCTACACTTGGCAACAGTCAGTTTGCTATTGAATATGCATTAAAAGTAAAAAAATCTGATTTTGATAAGGTTGAAGCGTTATTCAGTGCTATTTCGAAAGAAGGAATTGAAAATATTGATGAAGATTATTTTTTATTTCAATTTTCAAACGAAGAATTAAAAGATGTTCTTATTAAGAAAGATGAATGGGGATATGACAATTATGATTTAGCTCAAAAAATATTGAGTGATCGTGGGATTGCCATTTCAAAGCAAGAAATAGATAGCTTACAGAAAGAACGATTGATTGAACTTGCTAAGCCAGAAAAAATTCAAACAGGATGGGTTATTGTAGGTTACATCTGTGCCGTTTTTGGTGGTTTTTTAGGGATTCTAACTGGTTGGTATTTAATGACTTTAAAAAAGACGCTTCCAGATGGAGAAAGAGTTTACAGTTATTTACCTTCTGATCGAAAACATGGTAAAAAAATATTTATTACAAGTATTGTATTTGCAATAGTCCTTATAACGGTTTGGATTTTTAAAACATTTAAATTCATTGAATAATCAAGAAACACTTATTAAACTCGCACATACAAAAATGCCCTTCGGAAAATACGAGGGGTATTTTTTGATTGAATTACCCGAATATTACGTGGTTTGGTACTATAATAAAGGATTTCCAAAAGGACAATTAGGAGAACAACTTCAATTGGTTTATGAACTTAAATTAAACGGATTGGAAGAACTAATTCGTAATATTCGCAGAAATTTCCCTAAACCTAAATAATGTATAAACGAATGTAAATGAAGTAGTTAGGTTGAATATGTTAATAATACGTTATTTTCTGAAATTCTAATAATTCAACAATCTAATAATCGAATTATAATTGTACTTTTGCGCGTTTTATACAACAACACAACAATAAACACAATACAATGAATCAAACGAAGTATATTTTTGTTACTGGCGGTGTGACTTCTT
>JBDTNG010000137.1:0-4591 GCA_039933895.1 Flavobacterium sp.
CCGGAACAAATTTCGGTGGAACAATTCATAGAACTCACTCAAAAAATCTCGGCCGATGGAGTTTAAAATCAGCAAAAACCTAATACAAGAATTAGAGCAACTTATTCAAAATAAGGACGACAAGCAATTGGAAGTCTTATTGAATGACTTGCACCATGCTGATATTGCCGAAATTCTCGACGAGCTTGATTTTGACGAAGCTACCTATATTTTCAAGGTTTTAGATTCTGAAAAAACGGCTGAAATCCTTCTGGAATTAGAAGACGATTTAAGAGAGAATATCTTAAGACGATTGTCTGCCAAAGAAATCGCCGAAGAGTTAGATGAGCTTGATACCGATGATGCTGCCGATATTATTGGTGAACTTTCACAATCTAAAAAAGAAGAGGTAATCTCGGAATTAGAAGATTTGGAACACGCCAAAGATATTGTTGATTTGTTGCGTTACGACGAAGACACTGCCGGTGGTTTGATGGGAAAAGAGTTGGTGAAAGTCAATGAAAACTGGAACGTACTTACCTGTGTAAAAGAAATGCGCGCACAAGCGGAAAACGTATCTCGTGTGCATTCGATTTATGTGATTGATGATGAAGGCAGATTAAAGGGAAGATTATCACTTAAAGATTTATTGACAACTTCTACCAAAACCCAAATTGCAGACATTTACATCAAAAAAGTAACTTCAGTTAATGTTGATGCCGAAGATGTTGAAGTAGCTAGAATCATGCAAAAATACGATTTGGAAGCCATTCCTGTTGTTGATGAAATGGGACGATTGGTAGGACGTATTACCATTGATGATATTATTGATGTGATTAAAGACGAAGCCGATAAAGATTACCAGTTGGCTGCGGGTATTACACAAGACGTTGAAACTGGCGATAGCGTTTTAGAATTAATTTCGGCGCGTTTGCCTTGGTTGTTAATTGGGATGGTCATCGAAATTGTCGCTTCTTTCGTTTTAAAAAATAATGAAATTGCTTTTCAAAAATATTCCACCTTAATTATTTTCGTGCCTTTGCTTTCTGCAACAGCTGGAAATATTGGCGTTCAGGCATCTGCGATTGTAGTGCAAGGTTTGGCCAATGGAACATTGAAAGAATTTAGCCGAAAATATTTTACTAAGGAAATCACCGTTTCTATGATTTCTGGAACCATAATTTCCCTGTTTCTTTTGATATATCACTCTGTGATGTACCAACAATACCAAGTAGGATTAGCTATTTCTATATCTATTATTGTGGTGATTTTGTTTGCGGCGACTTTGGGTACTTTGGTTCCTTTGTTCCTGCATAAAAACAAAATTGATCCTGCGATTGCTACAGGACCATTTATTACAACGACCAATGACGTTTTCGGAATTATTATTTATTTTGCGATTGCCAGATTAATTTTAGGATTTTAATATTTTTTACAAATGAAAATACATATTATCGGTGGTGGAAATTTAGGTGTTGCTATTGCATTAGGGATTTCAAAATACACAACAGAAAGCCAAGTCGTAGTTACCCGAAGAAATACCGAATCGATTGCTCATTTGGAAAAAAATGGCATCAAAGTATCTTCAAATAATACTGCTGATATAGAACAAGCAGATATTATTATTCTAACGGTTAAACCCTATCAGGTGGAATCGGTTTTGGCTGAAATCGCTCCAAAAATCCAAAACAAAACTGTAGTTTCTGCGGTGAGTGGTGTTTTTATTGAAACCATTCAGAAAGCAGTTCCCAACAATGCTGTCGTTCGAATTATGCCGAATATCGCTATTCAATTTGGAGAATCGGCGACGTGTATTTCTTTCGAAGAAAAAGACAAAGCAGCAGCTCAAAAAATAATTTCATTGTTTCAAATTCTTGGAACAGCCCCTATCATTGAAGAAAAATTAATGGACGCCGCCACGGTTTTGGGCGCATGCGGAACGGCTTATGCCTTGCGTTATGTTCGCGCTTCGATGCAGGCAGGAATAGAGATTGGTTTCGATTCACAAACGGCATTGGCTATCGCGGCTCAAACAGCAAAAGGTGCGGCTCAAATGCTTTTGGAAGAAAAAATACATCCGGAACAATTAATCGATAGAGTGACAACACCTCAAGGTTGTACGATTGTAGGGCTGAACGAAATGGAACACCAAGGTTTCAGTTCATCTCTGATTAAAGGAATTAAAACTTCATTGCAGAAAATAAAGGAGTAAATTTAGCTTTATGATCTGGGCATTCCCTTTCAGGTCGGGCTATTCGCTATATCTTTATTAAAGTGAAAAACTTTAATAAAGGATGTCGCTTCTATCCCTAATGCAGTCCTCGTTCGTTACGACGTTTCAAATTTCAATAGGAAGTTATATCGCCCATTGTTATCCGGTTCAAGAGACTTTGAGGTCGGTGCAAGAGACTTTGAGGTCGGTGCAAAAGACTTTTAGGTCGGTGCAAGAGACTTTGAGGCAGGTGCAAACGGTTTTGAGGCTGGTGCTTACGATTTTGAGTTCAGTACAAACTTTATCCTATGCGGTCCTATTCGGAATTTCAATCCAAATTTGTAACTTTGAAACAATCTGAACTCTGAAACCTTGAATCCAAACATAAAAATTCTCCACATCGATAGCAATCACCCATTACTTTGGGAACAATTGCAGCAAGCCGGTTTTACCAACCATGAAGATTTCAAATCCTCAAAAGAAGAAGTAGAAACTAAAATTCACGAGTACAACGGTGTGGTTATTCGAAGCCGTTTTAAAATTGACAAAACATTTCTCGACAAAGCCACAAACTTGCAATTCATTGCGCGTGTAGGTGCTGGTTTGGAAAGCATTGATTGTGATTACGCGCTAAGTAAAGGTGTGCATCTTATTGCTGCGTCGGAGGGGAACAGGAATGCGGTGGGCGAACATGCATTGGGAACCTTACTTTCTTTGATGAACAAACTCAATAAAGCCGATAGGGAAGTACGTTCCGGACATTGGAATCGCGAATCGAATCGTGGTCATGAATTGGACGGAAAAACTGTGGGTATCATTGGTTATGGAAACATGGGAAAATCGTTTGCCAAGAAATTGCGTGGTTTTGACGTTGACGTTTTGTGTTATGATATCTTAGATAATGTAGGAGATGAAAATGAAAGTGTAAGACAGGTTTCCTTAGAAGAATTACAGGAAAAAGCCGATGTTTTGAGTCTGCACATTCCATGGACACCAGAAACCGATAAGATGGTTGATTCTGATTTTATTAACGCGTTTACTAAACCTTTTTGGATTCTAAATACTTCTCGAGGTAAAAATGTAGTAACGGATGATTTGGTCGTTGCTTTAAAATCAGGGAAAATATTGGGTGCAGGATTAGATGTTTTGGAGTATGAAAAACTATCATTCGAACATTTATTTGAAGAAGAAAAACCAGCCGCTTTTGAGTATTTACTTCAAGCGGAAAATGTATTGTTAACGCCTCATATTGCAGGATGGACGTTTGAGAGCAAAGAAAAATTGGCACAAACCATCGTTGATAAAATTATAAAACTATATACGAATGAGTAAAGAAGAGATTAAAAGAGTAACAGGTTTGGGTGGTTTTTTCTTCAAAAGTGAAAACCCGGAAAAGATTAATACTTGGTATAAAGAACATTTAGGCATTCCAACCAATGCTTACGGCGCTACTTTTCGATGGAAAGACTTGGAAGGAAAAGAATGTGCCACACAATGGTCGCCATTTAAGGAGGATACCAACTATTTCGAACCTAGTGAAAAACAATTCATGATGAATTTTCGTGTTGACAATTTGGAAGCCTTATTGGCGATGCTCAAAGAAGAAGGCGTGACAATTGTAGGTGAGATGCAATCGCATGATTATGGGAAATTTGGCTGGATTTTAGATCCTGAAGGCAATAAAATTGAACTTTGGGAACCTATTGACTCTGCTTTATAACTATTAGGATGCTAAGCTGCATTTATTGAAGAATTTAAATTAACCTTTAAAAATAAATGGATTATGATTGATTGGTACAAAAAAGTAATGTTTGAAAACTATGCTAACTTTAGTGGGCGAGCAAGAAGGAGTGAATATTGGTATTATATATTGATGAATGTTATTATTTTTATCTTTTCGATTATCTTGTGTGCTTGCTTGGACTCTATTTCAGAATCTTTGGCTGAAGTTGGTATTGGAATATTGCTTCTTTATTTTCTGGCTATTGTTATTCCAAGTTTAGCTGTTCTTGTAAGAAGATTGCACGATATAGATAAAAGCGGTTGGTATTATTTTATTAGATTCATTCCAATTATTGGGCCTATTTGGTTGCTTATAATGTTGTGTACAAATGGGATTCAAGGGCGTAATAATTATGGGGATGATCCTAAACAGATTTATGATGAGACAGACGATATTGGGATAGATTCGTTAAATGTAGATTAGCCGATTAAAATTTTAACACAATATGTTTATAAGAGAAAACAATTATTAAAATAGTGTTAAAATATGTAATTATTATAATTAAGATCAAATATTTAAATTTAAATTTAAATTTGAATTTCAATATGTTTTGAAGTGTATCAAATGTAAAGTTAATTCCAAATACAATTAGCTTTAGAAATTGAGGAAAAATGATC
>JBDTNG010000138.1:0-9112 GCA_039933895.1 Flavobacterium sp.
AAAATGGTCAAAGAAGGTAAAGACAAGAAAGAAGCCTTAAATGATTTTATGAAAAGGGTTCTAGGTTCGATTGATAAATAAAAAAACGCTCTCAATTACGAGAGCGTTTTTTTTTATGGAGTGAATATACCTTTGTAATTTTCCCAGTATCTGTAAATCAAAAATATATTAGCAAAAGTTACGAATAAAGCAATTGGCAAATGTTCTGGAGTCATAAATACGTTTATCAATAAAATGTTGAGGGTTACAGGTAATATTACTAAATTAGCGAGTGACACAAATTTTCCTGTTAGAAAAGAAAGCCCACATAACAATTCAATAGCTTTAGCTAGCGGCATTATATACTCGGCTGATACCAATCCTACTTGAAAAGCTTTAAAAGCTCCCGTGGTTTCAGGTTCCGGAGCTAATTTTAGAAAAAAACTAATCGAGGCATAAATTAACAGCGCTCCCAATAATACTCTAATAATAGTAGTTGCTATTTTCATAAAATAGAAGTTTAAATTACTACTCAAAGTTACTAAAAATATGCAATAAAATTCTTAATTTTTTAATAATAATTTACTGATTAAGTTATTATTTTGTTTTCTGCAATGAATTCTAAGCAGTATCGCTTGATTTGTTCTCTAACATTATGAAATGCTTCACTGACTTCTTTTTTAGTGCCAATGAATTTTGCTGGATCCGGAAAATTATAATGCAATTTGATTGCTTTTGATGGGAAAATCGGGCAATTTTCTTTGGCATTATCACAAACGGTAATCACATAATCGAAAGGAATATTGACATATTCACTAACATTATTTGATGTATAGCTCGAAATATCAATCCCATCTTCTTTCATTGTTGCAACAGCATTTGGATTTACACCATGTGTTTCTATTCCAGCACTGTACACTCTAACTTTTTGATTATCGGTAAAATGTTCTAAATAACCATGTGCTATTTGACTTCGACAGCTATTTCCTGTACAAAGCACGAGTATGTTTGTCATATTATCTTCGGTTGAAACTGCAAAAGATGAAATTTTGAATAGTATCAAATGGAGTTTTATGGTCTGTATTAAAACAATTTACTTGCTCAAAATTATCTTCAAAAACTGTATTCATAGTAACTTCATTATATTGTGTAATGTCTAAACCGCTACATTTTTTTGGTCCATTTTCAGAAAAAGTGCCAATAACCATTTTGCCGTTTTTTGCAACTGCTTTGGAAACTATTTCGGCGTATTTTTGAATCTGTTTTTTTTCGGTAAGAAAATGAAATGAAGCTCTGTCGTGCCAAAAATCAAAAGTGATATTCGGTTCAAAATTAATAATATCAGAAACAATAAAAGTTATGTTTTTAGATTTTTCCCCTAATCTGATTTTAATTCTTTCA
This sequence comes from Flavobacterium sp., assembly GCA_039933895.1. GTDB lineage: Bacteria > Bacteroidota > Bacteroidia > Flavobacteriales > Flavobacteriaceae > Flavobacterium. The sequence continues at coordinate 1,381 of JBDTNG010000138.1, forward strand.
ATAGCTTTGGCAGAGATATCTAATAAAAATAAATTAGTATATCCTTTTTCTAAAAGGGCTTCTATAAAATAACTGTCACCACCACCAATATCAATTATATTGGCTTCTTTTGAAATGTCAAATTCGATGATAAATTGCAAAGAAGTCTCGGGATTCTCCTGATACCAACTGACTTCATTTTCTTGTTTTGTAGAAAAAACACTTTCCCAGTGCTCTTTTTTATTTTCCATCATATCAACAACCATAAAACATTAATAATTGTGAATTTGGGGTCAAACCCAAAAAGAAGATTTAATGTGGTAACGCCAATAGTGATTACAATAGGTTTCTTGTGTTTGATAAATAGTTCTTTCATAATTAACAACAACTTGAATTTGTACTGCAACAGCTAGTTTCTGTTTGCAATTCTTTTAAATTAGTTTTTATTTTTTCAGCAGGAATGCCACAATTACTTTTTGCCAAACAATCTGTTTTTGTATTGGTAAGTTCAAAGTTTCCATTATTAAATTCCAATCCAAACTTTCCAATAGTGCCTTGTTGGTATTCGATTTCAATTTCTAAATCTTCACCATTAAACATATTTTGTGTCGCATTGATAATTTGTATTATTTTTTTTGGTTCCAACTTATGATGAAGATCAACCGATGTCCATAACTGAAGTGTTGCTGTTTTCGAGATTCTAAAAGTATTTCCGCAATCCGTAAATTGTTTCGTGGTCATGCCAATTTCGGTAATGTGAAAATGTGATGGAATAGCTTTTCCATCAGGTAATACAAACGACAGTTTGCTTATATTTTCCAATTGATTTTTAAATTGTGATAGTTTCATAATATTTAATTTTTTAGGTTAACAACATTTATTTTTTAATTGTTTTGAAATGTTAAAAAAGTACTGCTCAAATAATTGTAAAGTTTCGGGATTTAGACAGTAACAAATAGCAGTTCCTTCAATAGTTCCTTTGATGATTCCGGCGGTTTTTAGTTCTTTCAAATGCTGAGAAACGGTAGGTTGGGCGAGTGGCAACTCATTTACAATGTCACCACAAATGCAAGTGTCAACTTGGAGTAAATATTCAATAATCGCAACTCTTGCCGGATGTGCCAAAGCTTTAAAAAGTGATGCTAGTTTGTTTTGTTCTTCCGAAAAAGAATCTGATTTTGAAGCGCCCATATCTTTGTATTTGTATATTGCAATATTACGATATATAATTTACTTTTTCAAAAGAAATTGAAAAAAAATCAAATTTTTAAATCATAATTCTAATTGTAATTTATTTAGTACTTTTGGTTTTCAAAAAAATTATAAAAATGGGACAAGTTACTTTAAAAGGAAATCCAGTAAATACAGTGGGTCAATTGCCACAAATAGGAACAAAAGCAAAAGACTTTCAATTGGTTAAAGCCGATTTATCTATAGCATCATTAGCAGACTTCAAAGGAAGTAAAGTAGTTTTAAATATTTTTCCAAGTGTAGATACTAGTACATGTGCCACTTCTGTTCGTAAATTTAACGAGAAAGCAAGCGGTTTAGAGAATACTAAAGTATTGTGTATTTCACGTGATTTACCTTTCGCTCAAAATCGTTTTTGTGGAGCTGAAGGTTTGAAAAACGTAATGAATCTTTCTGATTTTAAAAATGCTAGTTTTGGAGATGATTATGGTTTAACAATTACTGATGGTCCTTTAGCAGGATTGCATTCACGTGCGGTTATTGTTCTTGATGAAAATGGTGTTGTTAAATATACAGAGTTGGTTCCGGAAATTGTTGATGAACCAAACTATGAGAATGCTTTAGCTTCTTTATAATTTAGCCTATGAATTTTGAAAAAGATAATACTTTTTTTACGGGTCGTTTAAAAAGTGTCGGTTTTGCGGTTAAAGGTGCTTTTAAACTGATTACCACTGAGCATAGTGTTATGGTTCAGTCCTCGCTTGCCGTTTTATTGATATTTGCCGGGTTTTACTTTGGAATTACCAAAACAGAATGGATGTTCCAGATTTTAGCTTTCGGTTTGGTATTAAGTATCGAAGGTTTGAATACTGCGGTTGAAAAAGTTGCCGATTTTGTTCATCCTAATTTTCATGAACGTATAGGTTTTATTAAAGATATTGCTGCTGGTGCTGTTTTTTTTGCTGCCATGACAGCGATTGCAATTGGTGCAATTATTTACATTCCGTATATTTTTTAAAACCAAACAATTTAGTACTTTCGATAAAAGTATATTATATAAATGGCCAAATCCACAAAAAAAGAAAAATCTGCTGCTGAACCTCAAGAAGCCAGCTTATTAAGTCGTTTTAGTCCTTCACGCCAACACAAAATTGCTATTGGTGTTTTGCTAGTGTTGCTTTCTGTAGCACTTGCGGTTTCGTTTATTTCCTATTTTGTTAATGGAAAATTTGATCAAAGCGAACTCAATGATTTTGCCAATAGAAATTCCCATGTTCAAAACTGGCTGGGTAAAGTAGGTGCTATTTTATCCGATTTCTTTATTTATAAAGGTTTTGGTGTAGCTTCATTTTTGTTTGTTCGATTGTTATTCATCACCGGAGCTTATTTGGTTTTAGATATGTCTATTGCCAAATTGAAAAAAACCTGGTTTTGGGATATTTTCGTAATCATTATTTTATCCATACTTTTTGGTTTTTTTGGTGATTTTTTACCAGAATTAGGAGGGGTTATTGGTTATGAAATGAATTTGTTTTCTCAGGATTATATCGGAAAATCTGGAACTTTACTGGTTTTAATCTTCGGGATTGTTATTTACCTGATTTTCAAAATAAGAGTTTCACCAGATAAGATAAAAGGTTTCTTTGAAAATACTAAAAAAGAAATCAGCGATGAATTAAAACCTAAAAACGATCTTTCAACAGCATATAATTTAGAAGAATTTGCGGTGAATGATCAAGAGGAAGTGAAAAATTCGTTAATCACCAATCCAAATAAAAATGATTTTGAATCTGAAGAAGAAGATTTAGGTGAAATTACTTTGAAACCGATTTCACAATTTGAAATCAATAAATCCGATTTAAAACCGACTATTTCAAACGCTTCAAACTTAGTTTTAGAAACATTAAACAAAGAAGAAGAGCCTTATATTGAAGAAGTAAAATCGCATGACAATGATTTTGTGATTGAAAAAGTAGAAGAAGAAGATATTGTTGAAGAAAATTTAGCAGCTCGTTTGGTTTCTGATTTTGGAGAATTTGACCCAACGTTAGACTTATCCAATTATAAATTCCCAGGAATCGATTTATTGAAAGATTATTCTACTGGAGGAATTACCATCAATCAGCAGGAATTAGAAGATAATAAAAATAACATTGTTGAAACATTACGCAATTACAAAATTGAAATTGCTCAAATTAAAGCAACGGTGGGTCCATCGGTTACATTATATGAAATTGTTCCGGAAGCAGGAATTCGTATTTCAAAAATTAAAAGTTTAGAAGATGATATTGCATTGTCATTATCAGCATTAGGTATTCGTATTATAGCACCAATTCCTGGAAAAGGAACTATTGGTATTGAGGTTCCGAACAAAAATCCAAGCATGGTTTCTATGAAATCTGTAATTGGTTCGGCTAAATTTCAAGAAGCGGAAATGGAATTGCCAATTGCTTTGGGGAAGACAATTTCAAACGAAACCTTTGTAGTTGATTTGGCCAAAATGCCTCACTTATTGATGGCAGGAGCTACGGGACAAGGAAAATCAGTAGGATTAAATGCGGTTCTAACCTCATTATTATACAAAAAGCATCCAGCGGAAGTTAAATTTGTTTTGGTTGATCCAAAGAAAGTAGAACTAACACTTTTCAATAAAATCGAACGTCATTATTTAGCAAAATTACCAGATGTGGAAGATGCTATTATTACGGACAATTCGAAAGTAATTACGACTTTAAACTCACTTTGTGTGGAAATGGACAATCGTTATTCTTTATTGAAAGATGCGATGGTTAGAAACATCAAAGAATATAATGATAAATTCAAACAGAGAAAATTAAATCCTGAAGCAGGACACCGCTTTTTACCTTATATCGTTTTGGTTGTCGATGAGTTTGCCGATTTAATTATGACTGCCGGTAAGGAAGTGGAAACGCCTATTGCTCGTTTGGCACAATTGGCCCGTGCGATTGGAATTCACTTAATCATTGCAACTCAAAGACCTTCGGTAAATGTAATTACAGGTATGATTAAAGCTAATTTCCCTGCTCGTATCGCATTTAGAGTGACTTCGAAAATTGATTCAAGAACGATTTTAGATTCTGGAGGTGCCGACCAATTAATTGGTAGAGGAGATATGTTGTTCAGTAATGGAAACGATTTGGTTCGTGTACAATGTGCTTTTGTTGATACCCCTGAAGTAGATAAAATCACCGAATTTATAGGTTCTCAAAAAGCATATGCTACCGCTTATTTACTACCTGAATTTGTAGGCGAGGAGACTGGCATTAATCTTGATATGGATATCTCTGATAGAGATACATTGTTCAGAGACGCTGCTGAAGTAATAGTTACTGCCCAACAAGGTTCGGCTTCATTAATTCAGCGAAAGCTAAAATTAGGATACAACAGAGCAGGACGATTGATAGATCAATTAGAAGCTGCAGGAATAGTGGGTCCGTTTGAAGGAAGTAAAGCACGTCAGGTTAATATCCCTGATTTAGTGGCTCTAGAACACTTTTTTAATAATGAAAAAAATAACAATTAAGATGAAAATAAAAAAGATAATTGGTGTAGTGATTTTACTTTTAAGTATTTCAATACATGCACAAAATGCTGCAAAAGCAAAGGCTTTGTTAGATAAAGTATCTGCACAAGCTAAAAGCTATAAAAACATTCAAATTGAATTTAAATACACATTGCAAAACCTGAAAGAGAATATCAATCAGGAAAATAAAGGAAATGTGACTTTAAGTGGTAACCAATATGTTTTGAATTTCTTAGGAGTAACCAAACTTTGTGACGGTAAAAAATTATACACTATCGTTCCTGAAGATGAGGAAATAAGTATTTCTTCTGTTGGAAAAAACGATGATGATAATGACACTCCAGCAAAAATGTTGAGTTTTTTCAGCAAAGGATTCAAATACGATTGGGATATTGTTCAGAATATAAAAGGAAGAAAAATCCAATATGTTAAGTTAACACCAATTAATACTAAGGACGACCGCAAGCAGATATTAGTTGGAATTGATACAAAGACAAATCAAATTTACAATACGATTTCTACGGCAAAAAAAGGAACTGTTGTAACATTGACTGTTAATTCTTTCAAAACCAATTTAACATTACCAAAAAATCAGTTTACTTTTGTGAAGAGTAAATACCCCAAATATTACATCAATAATCTCGATTAATTGGAATGAAAATTCTCGACAAATATTTATTAAAAACGTACTTGATTACATTTACTTCAGTATTTGTAATCTTGTTTTTTATATTCATATTACAAACCGTTTGGCTGTTCATTTCTGAATTGGCCGGAAAGGATTTGGATGTGGGTTTAATTTTTAAATTTTTATTATTTGCGTCGCCTAAGTTGGTGCCAATGGTGCTTCCGCTTACGGTGTTGCTTTCTTCGATTATGACCTTTGGTGATTTAGCCGAAAACTACGAATTTGCTGCCATGAAATCGGCGGGAATTTCTTTTCAAAGAACTATGAAAGGACTTTCTGTTTTTATTGTAATATTGAGTGTTTGTGCCTTTTTCTTTTCCAACAATGTTATTCCATACGCGGAATTTAAATTTACTAATTTTAGAAAAAACATTGCACAAGTAAAGCCTGCAATGGCTATAGCTGAAGGTCAGTTTAGCACGATTGGTAATATCAATATAAAAGTCAACAAGAAATCAGGTGAAAATGGTGAGTTTTTAGATGGAGTTACGATTCACAAAAAATCTGATCTTGGTGAAGGAGCCAGAACGGTTATTAAATCTAAAAAAGGAGTATTAATAAGCAGTGAAAAATCAAATTTATTACAGTTGGTTTTGCTTGATGGATACTATTTTGAAGACATTACACCAAAAGATTATCGCGACCGACAAAAACAGCCTTTTGCTAAAGCGTATTTCAAAAGATACAATATCAATATAGATTTGTCGAAATTGAATAAAGTTGATGCTGATCAAGGCCAAGTTTCGAGTTCTAGCACAATGTTAAGTTTAAGGGAACTTAGATATACTGCTGATTCTCTAAGTGTAAGCTACAATAAAGAAGTTACTTCGATAGCAGATAATATTTACCAAAGACTGGGTGTTACGGCTAACCGTCAACCGGACTCATTGTTGCCAAAAAAACCTAAAACACCAGAATTAACTAGCTTTTTATCACATATCGAAAAGCAAAAAATTCTTGAAATTGCGCAAAGTGATGCTTCAAGTTCGAAACAGAATTTGGAAATGAATAATTTGGTATTTCAATACAAAAAGAAGGATATCAATAACCATTGGTTGTCGATGTATGAAAAATTTGTCATCGCCTTCGCCTGTATATTGATGTTTTTTATAGGAGCTCCATTGGGTGCAATTATTAGAAAGGGAGGATTGGGATTGCCAATTGTATTTGCTATGCTGATATTTATCACTTTTCACTTTCTGAATACTTTTGGAAAAAAAGTCGCCCAAGAATCCGGTATTACACCTTTTATGGGTGCCTGGATATCGTCATTTGTACTTATTCCACTGGCTATTTTCTTAACCAGAAAAGCAATTAATGATAATGGGGGTATTAGCTTTGACGTTATTACGGATCCGATACAAAAACTATACACTAGATTTACAAAACAACGCAACAAAACAGAATAAAAAATGGCAACAGATTCCATTAAATTAAATACCATTGAAGAAGCTATTGAAGATATTCGACAAGGTAAAGTCATCATTGTAGTTGATGATGAAGACAGAGAAAATGAAGGCGATTTTTTGGCTGCAGCCGAAAAGATAACACCAGAAATGGTCAATTTTATGGCTACCCACGGACGCGGTTTAATTTGCGCCCCACTCACGGAAAGCCGATGCAAGGAGTTGGAATTAAGAGCCATGGTTTCCAATAATACCGATCATATGGAAACTGCTTTTACGGTTTCTATTGATTTGAAAGGAAACGGAGTGACTACAGGAATTTCTGCGGCAGACAGAGCCAAAACAATTTTAGCATTAGTTGATTCTAACACAAAACCTTACGATTTAGCACGTCCAGGACATATTTTTCCGTTAATTGCTAAGCAAGGTGGTGTTTTACGCCGTACAGGTCATACGGAAGCTGCTATCGATTTTGCAAGATTAGCAGGTTTTAAATCGGCTGGTGTGATTGTGGAAATCATGAACGAAGATGGTACAATGGCGCGTTTGCCAGAATTGTATGAAGTAGCTAAGAAATTCGATTTAAAATTAGTTTCTATTGAAGATTTAGTAGCTTACAGAATGCAACATGACAGTTTGATTGTCAAAAAAGAAGATTTTGATATCGAAACACGTTTTGGAACTTTCAGACTTCGTGCTTACGAACAAACAACAAACAAACAAATCCATATTGCTTTAACCAAAGGAACTTGGAATACAGGAGAAGCGGTGCTAACAAGAATTAATTCATCACAGGTGAATAATGATTTATTGGGAACATTAACGAACAACGCCGACAAACAATTGGATGACATGTTTAAAGTGATTAATGAGCAAGGGCAAGGCGCAGTTCATGGCCTATGACCAGATCGACAAGGCGCCTGA
>JBDTNG010000139.1:0-6254 GCA_039933895.1 Flavobacterium sp.
TCAATAAAAAAATGGAATTTTTGCAGCTCAACGAATTGCAATTGTCCAAATATGATGACCATTATGTCAAATTGAAAATCATTTTCGAACGTACTATCGAACTCATCGAAACACACCATCCTGACGAAATTGCCATCGAAGCACCTTTCTTTGGTAAGAACGTGCAATCTATGCTAAAATTAGGTCGGGCGCAAGGCGTTGCTATGGCAGCCGGGCTTTCGAGAGGACTTCCTATTACAGAATACGAGCCTAAAAAAATAAAAATGGCCATTACCGGTAACGGAAATGCCAGTAAAGAGCAAGTCGCCAAAATGCTTCAACAGTTATTAGGATTGAAAGAATTGCCTAAAAATCTCGATTCAACCGATGGTCTGGCTGCGGCAGTTTGTCATTTCTTCAATTCCGGAAAAGTTGTTGGAAGTAAAAGTTATACAGGTTGGGACGCTTTTGTAAAACAGAATGAAGAACGAGTAAAAAAATAATTTGGCTGGCATCTATATACATATTCCTTTTTGCAAGCAGGCATGTCACTACTGCGATTTTCATTTTTCTACTTCATTGAAGAAGAAAGATGAGATGGTTTTGGCTTTAGCCAAAGAATTACAGTTGCGTAAAAAGGAATTTGAAAATGAGGCAGTAGAAACTATTTATTTTGGTGGAGGAACACCTTCGATATTAAGTAGTGCCGATATTGAATTGTTAATTGATGCAGTTTACAGTCATTATGAAGTCAGTGAAAATCCCGAAATAACAGTGGAAGCGAATCCCGATGATTTAAGTTCCGAACGAATTGAAGAATTGGTAAATTCGCCCGTGAACAGATTGTCTATTGGAGTTCAGTCTTTTTTTGAAGAGGATTTAAAGCTAATGAATCGCGCTCATAGTTCCGCGGAAGCCAAAAAATGTTTGGAAATGGCTTCAAAATATTTCGACAATATTTCGGTCGATTTAATTTATGGAATCCCGGGTTTGACTAATGAGCGTTGGGAAGAAAACATACAAACTGTTTTAGATTTAAATATCCCTCATATTTCGAGTTATGCCTTAACGGTTGAACCGAAAACAGCCTTGCAGAAATTCATCAAAGAAGGCATTATTCCACAACCGGATGATGCAGTTGCGCACGAACAGTTTTTAATGTTAGTTGATACTTTGGAAGCTAACGGTTTTAGCCATTATGAATTGTCTAATTTTGGTAAAGAAAATTACCTCTCCAAAAATAATTCGGCATATTGGCTAGGAAAAAAATACCTTGGTATTGGCCCTTCAGCACACAGTTATGATGGTGTGAATCGTAGTTGGAACGTCGCAAATAACACTATTTATATTCAATCTTTGGCTGAAGATAAATTGCCAAATGAAACAGAAATTTTAACCGAAACTGATCGTTACAACGAGTACGTTATGACAGGTTTACGAACTATTTGGGGTGTATCTTTAGATAGAATTAAAAGCGATTTTGGTCAAAATCATTTGGATTATTTGCTTCAAAATGCACAACGTTATTTGGATGATGGGAAGTTGGTTGTGGAGAATAATATTTTAAGAACTACAAAAAAAGGAAAATTCTTTTGCGATGGAATTGCGAGTGATTTATTTTGGTTAAATTTGGAAGAATAATGGAACGCTGATTTAAAAGGATACTTTGCAACGCTGATAAATTCAAAGGTCCGCATTTGAGAATTAGTGACATCTGCGTTCAAATTTAATAGCATGATTACAACAATCGATTATCAAAACAAAATCTTCAAAATCGACTTATCAAAACCTATTGATATTTCCATTCCGTTATCAAATACTGAAGAAAATCCTATCGCTTGGTATATCGAAAAACCAGAAATTGAACCAGTGGTTTTTGGAGATTGGATTGGAAGAGTTTCTAGCGGAAGTTCTTCAACAAATTTTAATAACATTTTTTTTAATCCTCACGGTCACGGAACACATACAGAATGTCTAGGGCATATTACAAGGGATTTTTACAGTATTAATCAATGCTTGAAACAGTTTTTCTTTACCGCTGAATTGATTTCGGTACAACCTGAAATGTTTGGAGAAGATTTCATAATTACCAAAAATCAAATTGAATTGGCTTTGAACGGAAAAACGCCTGAAGCCATTATAATTAGAACTTTACCAAACGTAGAAGAAAAATCATCTAGAAAATATTCCAATACAAATCCGCCGTATTTGTCTGAAGAGGCAGCAATTTTTATTCGCGAAAGCAGAATTCAGCATTTACTAATTGATTTGCCAAGTGTCGATAAAGAGCATGACGAAGGGAAATTATTGGCACACAAAGCCTTTTGGAATGTTAAAAACATCGATGATTTGAATGATGATGCTCGAATGAATTGCAGCATTACGGAATTGATTTATGTTAATAATCAAGTTGTTGATGGAAGTTACATACTAAACATACAAATTGCTTCGTTTGAGAATGATGCAAGTCCAAGTAAACCCATTTTATACAAAATATGATTGCCGTTTCTACCGATAAAAACAAATTGAATGTGCCGTTCATTCAGCATTTTCTCAAAGATGTTTATTGGGCTGCTGGCCGCACTATGGAGGAAGTTCAAACGACAATTGATAGTTCGGTTTGTTTCGGAATTTATTTGAATGATGTGCAAGTTGGTTTTGCCAGAGTCATTACAGATTATGTGGTTTTTGCTTATGTAATGGATGTTTTTATTGCCGAAGAGCATCGTGGAAAAGGCTATTCATCTGTTTTAATTGACAATATGATTAACGAGCTGCAATTAAAAGAAGTGAAAATTTGGCGATTAGCAACCTCTGATGCACATTTTTTATATGAAAAATTCGGATTTAAACTTTTGGCACATCCAGAAAAAATGATGGAAAGAATACTATGAAAACAGTTATCAAATTAGAAGAGCTAGGGATGTTTATGCTAAGCATTTATTTGTTTAATTTTTTAGATTACCAATGGTGGTGGTTTTGGATTCTCATTTTAGTCCCAGACATTTCAATAGTTGGTTACGCTTTTAACGACAGAATAGGGGCTTATGCTTATAATGTTTTTCATCATAAAGGTATTGCTATTTTGTTGTATTTGATTGGGGTTTATTTTTCGAGCGGGGTCATTCAACTGACTGGAATTATTTTATTTGCCCATGCTTCTATGGACCGTATTTTTGGCTACGGATTAAAACATAGAAAAGGGTTTAAGTTTACGCATTTAGGTGAAATAGGTAAAAGTAAATTATGAATTTAGAAAATTATTATTTGTATTGTTTGTCTAAGAAAGGAGTCACGGAGCATTTTCCTTTCGATGAAAATACTTTAGTGTTTAAAGTTGGTGGAAAAATGTTTGCTTTATCCTCACTAAAAGGATGGGAAAATGGAAAACCGTCATTAAATTTGAAATGTGATCCAGATTGGGCACAAGAATTGAGGGGACAGTACGACGAAATTCAGCCAGGATATCATATGAGTAAAATTCATTGGAATACGATAGCGGTAAATAGTGAAATATCTGATACTTTTGTCAAAGAATTAATAGACCACTCTTATGAGTTGGTTTTTAAAAGTTTAACTAAGAAAATACAAAGCGAAATAAAAGCGTAAAATACGATGAAAGAGCATATTAAAAGTTTTTTGAACGAAGATCAAGATCCAAAAGCGATTGAAAAAATCACCGCTAAATTGGAAACGTTATTAATGAAAAATGAAGAAGTTGGTTATATTGGCGTGCAGAAAAAACCGGCAATTACCGTTTTTCCAGACAGTATTGTACTAACTAACAAGAGAATTATCATGTGCAAACCTAAAAACTTAGGATTGTCGATGGATTTTATTGATTATGATTGGGATGATATTTCTGGTGCCTTTGTAAAAGAGAATATTTTGGGTTCGGAGTTTTCATTTGCTACTAAAAGCGAATTGACTATTTCAATTGATTATATTCCAAAAAATCAAGCCAGAAAATTATATACATATGCCAAAGAACAACTGGATATCTTAAAAAATCCTGTAGTTTCTCAGCCTATTGTGGAAGAAGTAAAACCAGTTGAGCCGGTTGTTGTTCAAGAGAATTTGTACACTAACAATCAGGAAGATTCAATCGTTGAAGAAGTTGAAACGGAAGAAGTAACTGATTTTGCTGAAATCATGCCTTATATTCCAACGTATACTGAACCTGTAGCTGAAGAAATTCCAGTTACAAGTGGAGAGAAAAAAATAAATGAAATGAATAGTGACGAACTATTCGCGAAACTTCAGAATTATAAAAAATTACTAGACAATGGATTGATTTTACAAGGCGAATATGATGCTTTGAAAAAGGAAATCCTGAGTCAAATGTAACAAAAATAAAGGAATTAAAAAAATACGATAAGTTTAGATTTATCGTATTTTTTTTGCATATATACGTATTGATAATGTTAAAAAAATAAACATTGTTAATTTAATATTAATTGCTGGTAAAATAGTATGGTTTATTTTTTTGATATCGCAATAGATTTGAAAAAAAATTCAACTATGAAAACAAAATTATTGTTGTTCTTATTTTTTCTATCTGTCATGGATATAAGTGCTCAAACCCCTTCTTGTAGAACCAAAGAGGAAAATGAGGTGATTTATAGAAAAAATCCGAACTCTCTGAAAGAAAAAATAAACTTCGATATTCGGAGTAAGAAATTTGCTGATAATTATTTTGAAAGAATCGGCGATAAAAAATTAGATCCCACTTATATTATTCCTGTAGTGTTCCATGTTTATGGAAATATGCAAAACGGGCAATCGGTCACTTACGATAAAATAGTGATAGCGCTTCAAAAATTAAATGAAGATTTTAACGGTCTAAATTCAGATTATAATACTGTAGCACCTTTCTTTCAGCCAAGAAGAAGTTCTTTAAATATCCAATTTAAGTTGGCTAAAATAGATCCGAATGGCGGCTGTACAAGTGGAGTCATATTTCATTCGCCAAAAAAAGGATATGGAAACGGTGGCGGATATGATGATCAGATTCAGGCTGATGCATGGGACAATCATAAATATATGAATGTTTATATTCAGGCTGATTTATACAACGATGGACAAACAACAAATTCAGGAGTATCCTGGTATCCGGATTCTTGGATGTTTGAAAATAATTTAGGCAGAGTGGTTTATAATGGGGCTTATTTGCACGGAAATACTAATGATGAATTTGCATCAGTCTTAACACACGAATTTGGGCATTTCATGAATTTAATCCACACTTTTGAAGGAGGATGTGGAGGTACTGACGAAGTAAGTGATACTCCAAATGAAGATGGATTGCATGCATTAGGTTGTACTCCGGGAACAAACTGTGTTGGAGATAGCGTGAATTTTGAAAATTATATGGGTTATAATGGCGCTGCCGGTTGTTATAAAATGTTTACACAAGGTCAGACAGCAAGAATGTTAGCCGCTTTAAACCATCCTGCAAGAATTACCTTATGGCAACCGGCAAATTTGATAGCGACTGGGGTTAATATTTCAGGAAATTCTTTAACAGCTAATACAGATTCTTTCAAAGAAGCCATTGCTAATACGGGAACATTTACCAGCAGCTCTTCGGTAACTTTAAATGGGGGAGCTTTTGCACTTTCATCGGGAACAATGGTTGTAGGAACTCATTTTACACATACATTTCCTGCTGGAATCACACCTGTTCTTACAGTAAATAATAATTCACAATTAACATTAACATTGATTGGAAATGCAGCTAGTCATGCAGCTGTTAATAGTGGTCTAGCATCCATTTCTTTTTTACCGGCAGCATTTTCAGGTGGTGCATCAGGATTTTATTGTACTAGTTTAAGTTTCTCGCTTCAATTTTCTGATCCATACGGGATATTTTTTGTAGATATGGCCGATGCTGCTGTCACACCGTCTTCTACTTGGGATTATTTTGAAATAAGTAAAGGAGATGATGTTAAGTACGGAGCATGGCATTTTGCACCAAATCACTTAAAATTGGAAACATACGGAAAGAGTTTAGTCTGCGAATCCGGAACGAGAAATATAACCAAATTAGGTTTCAATGTTCCTATTAATGGAAGTAGTAATATAACTCCGCCAATAGCTTATCCTGGAGAATTGGACGTTAGAACACCAACATATACTACTTGGGATGGTTCAACAGGTTATATCGGTTTTGAATATAAAATTGATGGTCTTCCATGTTATGGATGGTTTAAAGCAGTTGTAAATGCGGATGGTTCGGGATATTCCATAACTGAATACGCTTATAACACAGAGCC
>JBDTNG010000140.1:0-12434 GCA_039933895.1 Flavobacterium sp.
ATAGGGAGAAGACCTGTTGGATCATTTCCATTGTAACCCAGATTGTCAAAACTGGTCGCACTAACATCGAAATAGGATTCAAAACCACCTACCCCAATAGTAACCAGCTCAGCATTTGCAAATTATTGTCTTTGGATTGCCGATTACAATCCTGGAACAACACCACAAGTTCCAGCAGTATGGAAGACAAAGAATTGGGCAATATGGCAAAAAAATCCAAATTATTCCATAGATACATTCACAAACGATTATGATGTTTTCAATGGTAATCAAATCAGTTTTACAAAATTCATTCAAGGAAACTAGATTCTGAAAAAAACCTTTTATAAATTTAAACTTTGTTTTATATCTTAAAGATATAATAAATCGAAAGTTTTGACTTAATAATTTACATCATAAGATTAAAAAACATCAAAATGACACCTTTAAGAATAATAGAAAAACCTAAAAAAGACGAATATCCAGAATACTCAGAAATGTATATGGAATTGATAAAAGAGAACGGGAACTTACTTCAATACATGAAAGATAATTTTTCCAAAATAAAAACTTTTATACAGCAATTACCTGAAGACAAATTGTATTACAGATATGCCGAGAACAAGTGGACGATTAAAGAAATCTTAGTGCACATCATTGACGATGAAAGAATTTTTGCATACAAAGCATTGCGATACGGAAGAAATGACGCTACTCCTTTACATCCATTTGAAGAGAATAACTATGCTAAATATTCATATGCGAACGACCGAACTTTAGACAGTATTTTTGAAGAATACGAATCGGTGAGAAATGCTACAATCACCTTATTTCAAAATTTTCCTGAAGATGCTTTTATGAGACGTGGCGGCGGCATTGATGATGATGGAAGCACTTTCAACATTAGAACTGTGAGGGCTTTGGCTTATCATATTGCTGGTCACGAATTGCGACACATCAAAATAATTAAAGAACGTTATTTAGACTTACCTACTGAAAATAGTGTCATTTAAATTAAACTAAAATAAAACGGTCAAAACCACTTACTATTTAACAACAAACCCTAATTTTGCAAGACAGAAATTTTTACAAAAAAAACATGTCAAATACTTTAACTTATAATATCTTTTTTACTCAATTTAAAGAAAGTATCAAAGATGGTACTTTTGCAAAATTAACCTTGGCAAAAACCATTGGACAAACAGAATTGCAAAATATTTACGTCAGAACAGCTATCGAAGAAGGTGTTTTAAAATTAGCGCTTAAGTTTAAAATCTATAAAGACGGATTAGAAGAAATTGAAAAAACGATTGAACTGGAAGAGCTAGAAACCGAGATAGTTCCTTATATCAACAATCCATTTTTATCTGTATTGTTGTTTACAACTGAAGCCGATATCACCATGAAACTCAATAAAAAACGTGTGGCTACCATTACCGAACAACCACCAACGTTTAAAAATAGTGACCCTACTCTTTTAGAATACTTGTCGCAATCCAAATAAAAAAAAACTCCAAATTCGATTTGGAGTTTTTTTTAAATTAATTATCCGGAAATATCTTCCCTGGATTTAAAACATTATTGGGATCAAAAACAAATTTGATTCTTTCCATTAATTCCAAATGTGCTTTTGTAAAAGCAATATCCATATAATTTTTTTGTACAAAGCCTATTCCGTGTTCTCCAGAAAGTGTTCCCTTTAGGGAAACTGTCAATTCAAAAATCTCGCGAATTCCTTTTGGCACTTCTGTTTTCCAGTTTTCATCTGACATTTCAGATTTTATGATATTCACATGCAGATTTCCATCGCCGGCATGACCATAGCAAACCGATTTGAAACCATATTTTGTTCCAATGCTTTTGATACCTTCCAATAGTTTTGGTAATTCATATCTTGGAACAACTGTGTCCTCTTCTTTATAAATGGAGTTTGATTTTACCGCTTCGGCAACAGAACGACGCATTTTCCACAAGGCATTCTTTTGATCTTCTGTATCGGCAAATAAAATTTCATCAATTTCAAATTGTTCTACAACAGTCATGATTTTTTCGGCTTCCTGCACCAGTATTTCAGGATAATTCCCATCGACTTCAATAAGTAAATGCGCTTGAATTTCAGGTTTTACCTGTACATTCAATCCGTCTACAAATTTCAGAGCCCAATCAATCGCATCACGTTCCATGAATTCCAAAGCACTTGGCATAATTCCTGCTCTAAATATAGCCGAAACAGCTTCACAAGCTTGTCCTGCTTTATAAAACGGCACCAACATTAATACGTTATGGGAATTTTTTGGAAGTAATTTTAAAACCACTTTAGTGATAATACCTAAAGTACCTTCACTTCCTACCATTAATTGTGTTAAGTTGTAACCGGTAGAATTTTTGAGTGTATTGGCACCTGTCCAAATAATTTCTCCATTGGGCAAAACTACTTCCAAATTTAAGACATAATCTTTGGTTACACCATATTTTACAGCACGAGCACCACCAGCATTTTCTGCTACATTCCCGCCTATCCAACAACTTCCCTGACTGCTTGGATCTGGTGGATAGAACAATCCTTTTTCGGCAACAGTTTCTCTTAAAACTTGTGTAATTACTGCTGGTTCGGTAGTTACTTGTAGGTTTTGTTCGTCTATTTCAAGGATTTTATTCAATCGTTCCATCGATAAACCAATCCCTTGATGAATGCTCAAAGCACCACCACTCAAACCTGTTCTTCCCGCAATAGGAACCACTGCAATTTTATAATCATTTGCCAATTTCAAAATAGCCGAAATTTCTTGTGTTGAACCTGGTTTCACCACCACATTTGGAGGAAAAACATAGTCTTCGGTTTCATCATGACCATAATGATTACGGGTTTCTTCATCGGTAAAAACAAAAGAAGCACCAACAATTGATTCAAGATTTCGAAGTATTTCAGGATTGATTTGCATGATTATAAAATTGTGTAGTAAAAGTAACGATTACAAAAGATAATTACAAATACTATTAGCCCAGATTACTTCACTCACTTTATCTTCAATTGTGTTCAGTGAAACTTGTTTAATCCGATATCCTCGCAACGAAGTGAAGAGATAAAGGAGAAAACTGGAAAATGGACAGCAAATAAGCCCAGAACTTTCGCCCCTACTTCTTTTTTAAATTAGGTAAGAAATAACAGATGACACCAATGATTGGCAGAAATGAACAAACCTGATACACGTATTGGATAGAAGTCACATCAGCTAATTTTCCTAGCAAAGCAGATCCCAAGGCACCCATTCCGAAAGCAAAACCATAAAAAAGTCCGGAAACCATACCAAGTTTTTTAGGCAATAATTCCTGAGCATAAACCAAGATAGCAGGGAAAGCAGAAGAAATAATAACTCCAATGACAATCATTAAAACATCGGTCCAGAAAAGATTAACATACGGTAGTAATAAAGCGAATGGAGTTGCTCCAAAAACCGAAAGCCAAATTACGTGTTTCCTACCGATTTTGTCTCCTAATGGTCCTCCCAAAATGGTTCCAAGAGCATAAGCAATGAGATAAATAAACAAATGATATTGTGCTTGTTTTATCGATAAATGAAATTTATCGATGACATAAAAAGTATAATAAGTCGACAAACAAGCTGAATAAAAAAACTTGGAAAAAATAACTATTAATAAAATCGCTATAGCCCATTGTACTTTGCCTTTTGACAATTCATGGTATTTGAATGTAACTGCTTTTTTCTGACTTCTGAAAACCAAATGATCTCGGTACCAAAAAGCAATTTTAGTAATAACTCCCAAACCAATAACGGCTGCAATGACAAACCACAACAGATATTTTTGAGAATTAGGCGCCACAATTAAAGCAACTAGTAAAGGAGCAAGTGCAGTTCCAAAATTACCACCCACCTGAAAAATAGATTGTGCCAAACCACGTTTCCCACCTGAAGCCAGATACGCAACCCTGGAAGATTCAGGATGAAAAATAGAAGAACCCGTTCCGATGAGCATAACTGAAACTAAAATCCAGTAAAAATTATCCGCATAAGAAATCGAAATAATTCCTGCCAATGAAAAAAGCATTCCGTAAACTTGAGAAAACGGTTGAGGATATTTATCTGAATAATAGCCCACAAAAGGCTGAAATAAAGAAGCTGTTAATTGAAATGCAAACGTAATTAAACCAATTTGGGAAAAAGACAAATGATAATTATCCTTTAGAATAGGATAAACTGAAGGAATTATGGCTTGAATTAAATCGTTGAGTAAATGGGCAAAACTGATAGAAAAAAGAATAGAAAAAACTGTTTTTTGAACTAATTCTGAACTGTCGATTGTAGCGGTAACTGTTTTCATTAAATATGTTGTAAAATATAATACCAAAAAATTAATGTAATAAATGAAATAGGGATTCCAAAACCAATCATCATGCTACTCAATTTGGGCTTCAGCCCATAATTTGAAGCGACAATTGTTCCTGTAATCATGGGTGCCATTGCCGATTCAAGTATAGAAACCCGAACTTCTAATCCGTTTCCTTTCAATAACGTGACGTATAGCAAATAAAAAAATAAAGGTGTAATGAATAATTTGAAAAGCAATCCCAAACCGAGAAATTTCCAATGCTTGCTTTTGCTGTTAAATTCCAATTGCATCCCAACGGAAACCAGTGCTATTGGTGTAACAGTACTTCCCAATCGTTGAAAAACAGATTGCAACATCAATGGAAAATCGACATCCATAAAATTCAGTAAGCAGGAAATTGAAAAAGCAATGAAAGGCGGGAAAAACAATATTTTTTTCAGAATAGTATTTGAGTCGGCCCTTCCTCTAGAAAACATAATGGCAACCAAAATAGCCAAAGTAGAAATTACAACAAACGAACCGGGCTGATCAACAATTACGGCTGTTTCCAATCCTCTTTTACCATAAACCGCTTCAATTATTGGAAATCCTACGAAAGATGTATTTCCCAAGCCTGCGGTAATAATCAAGCAGCCAGTTAATTTTTTAGACCAGCCAAATAACTTTCCAAGAACCGTGAAGAAACCATATGAAAGTGCAAATCCCAACCAAGCTACACCCAATGGAAATAAAAGTTTAGCACTGATTTCAAGTTTGGGAATATAGTATAATGCTATGGCAGGAAGTGAGATATAAATCACAAACTGATTAAGCGTTTTATAACTTAAAACAGGAAAATCCTTGCTTCTTTTGAGAAGAAAGCCCAAAAACATACAAACAAAAATGAGGAGAATGTTTTCCATATCGATTAATGCGCCACAAAATTACGAGTTTATATCTTTAGGAAAGCCATTTAATCGAACTTTATGATTTGATTAAGACTATTGATTTTATTACTTTTACCAAAAGCTTTTCATTTTGAATTTGAAACCTAAAAAATCGACACTAAAGGAAAACGATGGCATCGAACAACCTGAAATCATCAGTGCTTCGGTTGTGGCTCAAATTCAGTCCTTTCGCAGAAAAATACCAACAGCAGATGATTTGATTAAAGGTATTTTAAGTGGAGATAAAACGGCTTTGAGTCGGTCTATTACCCTTGTAGAAAGCACAAATCCAACACATTTAGAAAAAGCAAACGAAGTGATAAATGCTTGTTTACCTTTTGCCAACAAATCATTGCGTATAGGAATAACAGGAGTTCCCGGTGTTGGGAAAAGTACTTTTATTGAAACTTTTGGAAAACATTTAACGAGTTTAGGAAAGAAAGTAGCTGTTTTGGCTGTTGATCCCAGCAGTTCCATTTCTCATGGTAGTATTCTGGGTGACAAAACCCGAATGGAAGAATTGGTAAAAGATGAAAATGCTTATATTCGTCCTTCTGCTTCAGGAGAAAATTTAGGAGGTGTTGCTCGAAAAACAAGAGAAAGTATTATTTTGTGTGAAGCCTGTGGTTTTGACACCATCCTAATTGAAACGGTGGGTGTGGGTCAAAGTGAAACTGCAGTTCACAGTATGGTCGATTTCTTTTTACTTTTGAATTTAGCCGGTGCTGGCGATGAATTACAAGGTATCAAACGTGGTATTGTAGAAATGGCAGATGCTATTATCATCAATAAAGCGGATGGAGACAATATCAAAAGGGCGAGATTGGCCAAAATTGAATACAATCGTGCCTTACATTTATTTCCAATGAAAAGCTCAGGCTGGTCGCCAAAAGTAACCACTTGTAGCGCTTTAACTAATGACGGAATTAACGAGGTTTGGGAAACTATCTTAGAATATTTCAACTTAACAGAAGAAAACGGTTATTTCAACAAAAAACGAGAAGCACAAAATCAATATTGGTTGTTGGAAACCATCAACGACCAATTGAAAACCAATTTCTTCAATAATCCAGACGTTCAAAAACTATTAGATGCTACAAAAAAAGCAGTGCAAAATAGTGAAGTTTCCCCTTTTGCTGCGGCTCAAAAATTATTAGATCTGTATCAGAAGAAGAAAACTAAATAAAAAAGTTGCAAAACAACACACTGTATCGTTTTGCAACCAATTTTTTTTTAACCGTTTTACTTAATAATGGTAAACAATAACCTCAATAGTTATTATTCTTTCTCGTAACGTTCCATTTCTCTGTCATAAAAAGCATTAGCTTCTTCGATTAATCCTTCCATTTCAGCATTTAATTCTGCTTCATCAAGATCTTCAGCTTCTTCCATAAACTCAACTTCATCGTCTTTTAAATTGATAATAAATCTAGGATAATCAAGATGAATGATGAAAATATCGTCTAGAAAATCTGTGTTGTCGCCAAGTAAAAATTTTGGTAATTCCATTTTGTCTTATTTAATTTAAATTATTTATCAGAAATAATAACTGGTGTATTTCCTTTTCCATTCATAAAAATAATTTTAGAATTATTAGAAGTTGCTATTTCTTTCTGTGCTTTTATTTGTTCGTATTGTAATTGTTTGTCAGTTAATCCCGAAGAAATAATTCTTTGGTAATCAGCAATACCTTGTGCTTCTACCCTTTTTCGTTCTGCCTCTTGTTTTTCTTTTTGAAGTACAAAAGTCATTTTTTGAGCATCTTGTTCTGCATTAATTTTAGATTCAATAGTCGTTTTTACCGATGCTGGTAAATTTATATTTCGGATTAATAATTGTTCCAATATTAAACCTCGTGATTTAAAATCAGCTTCAATAGTCTTAAAAATACGCTGTTGAAATTCATTTCTTTTAGTAGAATAAAGTGCTACAGCATCATAATAAACTGCGTTGTCACGAATACGTGTTCTGGTTATAGGACGTACAATTTTATCAGAATAATTTTCCCCTATCTGTTTAAAAATTTTAGGGGCATCCTGAGGTGAAATTCGGTATAAAACCGTTAAGTCAATTACCACTTCCAATCCGTCGTTAGATAAAACACGAATCGCATCGTCTCCGCCTTTTAATCCTTCATCATGTACTGCTGACATGGTATAATTTTGAGTCTGAATATCAAAAGTTGTAACATCCAATAACGGATTTACGATATGCAACCCACTTTCCAAAACATCAGGTTGTACTTTTCCGTATAATGACTTCACTCCTACTTGACCCGCATTTATTTGTTTAAACATGGATATAAAAATACCTAACGCAATAATTACAAACCCAACCGGCTTTAATACAGTAGAAAATTTAGAGAATTGGCTCTGGTTATTTTTTAATGTGAAACTTGCAATAATTAGTAAAACCCCGATAATAATTAACAGTGTCATTTTTTATGTTTTAAATTGTACGGTGATTATACGTAAATACTTATTAATAGTTACACTATCACTAACTTATTCTCTGTTGTTTAAAATAAGTTTTTTAGTTAAAATATTAAAACGAATATACAAAAATATTGCGGCAACAGTTAAGCCGGACAATAATCCAATCCAGATTCCAATCGCTTTCAATTCGGTATATAATCCTAAGTAAATAGATATTGGAAACCCAATAACCCAATACGCAACAAAAGTAATGTACATGGGGATTTTTACATCTTGTAATCCTCGTAATGCGCCTAGAACAACCACTTGAATTCCATCTGAAATTTGAAAAACTGCAGCCACTAATATTAATTTTGAAGCAATCGAAACTACTTCAGTATTGTCGTGCAAACGCAGTGCATTATCAGCATTGATAAATAATTCCGGTAGATAATTATGGAAAATGACAAACAAAAGGCCAAAAATACCTTGAACCATAATGGCCAATAAGAAAATAGAACGTGCTACAATTCTTAATTTGATAAAATCTTTAATTCCTTTTTGATTACCAATTCGCACCATTCCTGCAACACTCAAACCAGACACAAACATAAAAGTAAAGGTGGCTAAACTCAATGCAATCTGATTTGCAGCCTGACTCGTGGTACCAATACTTCCAGAAAGCCAAACGGCTCCTGTAAAAAGAGCTACTTCAAAAAACATCTGCATCGCTGAAGGAAATCCTAAACTCACAATTTTTTTGGTCATGGGTTTTCCTATTCCTTTTAAACTAAATCCTGCAAAATAAGGTTTGAATTTATCTTTTGATTTTAAAGCAAAATGCATAAAAATAAGCATTACAAATCTTGAACTAACAGTACCAATTGCAGCGCCTAACATTCCCATTTTTGGAAAAAACCAAAATCCATAAATTAAAATAATATTTAAAAATATGTGTACTACATTACAAAGTAAATTGGCCCACATTCCATATCTTGTTGCTGATTTTCCGTCGGCAAACTGCTTATAACCTTGAAATATAATAACTGGAATCAATGAAAAAGCAACCAAATCCAAAAATGGTTTGGCTAAATCCACAACTTCTTTCGGTTGTCCCATATGTGTGATTAAGGGCTTCGCAAAATAAATCAGTAAGAATAATGAGATTCCCAGAATGGTCGACAAAACCAATCCGTGGTGAAAAACACTTCGTCCTTTTACCAGACTATTTTCTCCATCAGCTTCAGCGATTAAAGGCGTTATAGCTGTAGAAAACCCAATACCCAAAGACATTGCAATAAAAATAAAACTATTGGCCAATGAAACAGCAGCCAGTTCAGTTGCTCCTAATTTTCCAACCATGACATTATCGACAATACCAACAAGCGTATGTCCTAACATACCCAAAATAATAGGATATGCTAGATTAATGTTTTCACTAAATTCTCTGGTATATGTAGAAAGTTTCATTGTAATAATTTGCGGCAAAAATACGATATTTTATAGCTGACTTTAGAGCAAATCTGCCAACAAATTAAAAAAATATCCAGTAGCGTTATACCAAAATCAAAAAAAATCAGTTTTAAAATAAACCCAAACCTACTTATACCATGAAAAATATTTTTTTAGTACTTCCCATTTTTTTGTTTTTTTCAGCTAGCACTTTCGCCCAAAAAGAAAAAGGAGATTTCCGATTAGGCTATGGCGTTAATGGAGGCGTTCCATTAAACACTGAATTCAATTTTAGTCTTGGTGTCGATGGTCGATTGCAATATGACTTGACAATGAAAAGCTCTTTTGCTATAACAACTGGATACACCCATTTGTTTAAAAACACAGAAAGTGATACTGGATTTGTTCCCGCAAAATTAGGCTTTAAGTCCTTTATAGGAAACCAGGTTTATTATCTGGGTGAAGTTGGTGCTGCCATTGGCATCAATAAAGGCATGGGTACTTCCTTTTTATGGGCTCCTGGAATTGGCATTGCCACAAAACACATTGACATTAGTTTACGCTATGAAAACTACAACAAATTCAATACTGGACAACTTTCACTCCGATTGGCTTACGGTTATAAATTATAAAAAAAACGCTCTGAAATTCAGAGCGTTTTTTTTATAATTGCTCCAATTGTTTTTTATAGAATTCCATATCAGCTTTTACCTTAGCATCTAATTCTGGTTCTTTAATATCAGTATGTTTTTGCATTTCTTCCCAAATAATTTTAGCCACAATGTAACGAGCCATTTTCTTGTCATCAGACGGAATTACATACCAAGGTGCTTTGTCTGCCGATGTTTTATTAATCGCTTCTTCATAACAATTCATATAATCGTCCCAAAGCTCACGTTCCTTTAAATCACCAATGGAAAACTTCCAATTGTCCTCCCCATTTTGCAATCGGCGTAACAAACGTTTTCGTTGTTCTTCTTTACTCATATGAAAATAAAACTTCAACACTAAAGTCCCATTTTGTGTAATATGTTTCTCAAAACTGTTAATCTGTTCAAAACGATTTTCCCAAAATTGTGGGGTAATATCTTCCACTTTTTCAATCCCAGGCAAATTCTCATACATGATATATTCGGGATGTACACGAGTCACCAAAACATTCTCATAATGTGTTCGATTAAAAACGGAAAACTTTCCTTTTTCTGGCAAAGCCAAATAATGTCGCCACAAATAATCGTGTTCCAACTCATTAGAATTAGGCGTTTTAAAACTATGAACCACTACTCCTCTCGGATTAAATTCTTTAAAAACTTCACGAATCAAACTGTCTTTCCCCGAAGTATCCATTCCCTGCAAACAAATTAAAACACTATAACGATTGTGGGCATACATTACATCTTGTAACTCGCTCAATTTCAGCTGCACTTTATTTAATTTCTCTTCTTTTTCATCATCATCAGCATCAATAAATAAGTTTGTCGGAATTTTTGCCAAAGAAATAGCATCCGTTACTTTAAAATCATCGGGATTAATAGCGTTCATATTTTTTGTTTTATATAGGTAAATATAAGTATTTTTAGGAGCAATTTCCAGCTTTCGCCTTTATCTTGTCCTGTCGAGTTTGCTTCGCTTCCTCGCCATAACAAGGATATCGTCTCTATCTGGGCTAGACATATCAGTAAATTTATGGAAAAATTTCAACTTACAACATTCCTCGAAATGGAAGGATTGGGTTCTGCTTCGGGATTGGTGTTTAAAGACAATTCTTTGTATATCATTAGTGATAATTCCGGCTTTTTATACGAATACAAAATCGACACTGAAGTTTTACACCAACACAGATTGATTCAAAATTCGTCGGAAAACATCCTAAAAAAGAACAAACCTGATTTCGAAGCCATTGCTTTAAAAGGAAATGAACTACATATTTTCGGCTCAGGCTCCACCGAAAAAAGAAATAGAACATTTATTTTCGATATTAAAACGAATTCAGTTTCAGAAGAAACTTTAGCGCCACTTTATCAAAAAATAAAACAAAGCGTTGGGATTTCTGATGATGAGCTCAATATCGAAGGCGCTTTATTTTACAAAAACGATTTGTATTTATTTCAAAGAGGAAATGGGTTCAACTCCAAAAATGGTATTGTAAAAATCGACCCTAATAATAGTATTGAATTTCAATCGATGGTGCTTCCCAAAATTAAACACGTAGAAGCCACTTTTACCGATGCCATTGTAGTAGAAGATAAAATTTATTTTTTGGCAGCAGCCGAAGATACTATTTCAACATATGAAGACGGCGAGATCTTAGGAAGTATCATCGGTTGTATGAATATTGTGACTTTTGAAATAGATTTTACACATGAAATTTCAAGTCAACATAAATTTGAAGGTTTAACTTTATATAAAAATTCAGAAAACAAAATAGAATTCTTACTTTGCGAAGATAATGATACCGAAGCTTTAGAGTCTAAAATTTACAAAATAACATTAGAAAATTAAATATAAAAAATGAATCTATTATTAAACAAAAACCTTTTTTTGGTAAAGGAAAAAGTTGGAATGTTCAAAGCAGCAAACTGTTATGATATTTTTGATCCTGAAACAAACACACATTTAATGACCAGTATTGAACCAGATTTGGGTTTTTTTACAAAAATATTTCGCTTCACTAAATATAAAAAACACACTCCATTTAATGTTGCAGTTAGCGAAACTAACGGAAGAAAAGTGGTTAGTTTAAAACGTGGCGTGGCGATTTTCCGTTCAGATGTTGAAGTATTTGACCATCACGACCAAACAATAGGTTTTTTAAAACAAAAATTTTGGTCATTTGGAGGGAAATTTGAAATTGTTGACAAGCACCAAAAACCCGTTTGTACTCTGGAAGGAAAATGGACAGGCTGGGATTTTAAATTTACGAATGAAAACAATGAATTGGGTTTTGTTACAAAGAAATGGGCCGGGTTAGGAAAAGAACTATTTACTACTGCTGATAATTATATGTTACAGATTAATGATTCCATTCCACAGGACGATTCAAGAAGACAACTTATTTTTGCTTCAGTAATGTGTATTGACATGGTTTTAAAAGAATAATAAAAAAATCAAACCCTATAAAAAAGCCAATAGTTGATGTCTAAACTATTGGCTTTTTCTTTTATCTGACAAACAAATGAAAAATATTTTACCTTCGTCCCAACCTTTTTATAAAATAAACCCTCTTTAGTATAAAGACATCAATTGTGATAACCGAAGACTTAATCATTGCCTGCAAAAAAATGCACCGTGACGCCCAGCGAAAGGTGTATGA
>JBDTNG010000141.1:0-2098 GCA_039933895.1 Flavobacterium sp.
CACAAGAAAAATTAAATAAGGAATATGCCAATCCAAAAGAATCTCCTTTGGAAGAAGAAGATTTAAAACAATTTAAAGGCTTAGATTTTTTCCCAATCAATGAAAAATTTATTGTAAAAGCGCAATTTATCAGAACCGAAAAAGAGAAAAATTTCGAAATGAAAACCACTGGAACACGTACGCCTGTATATGTGAAATATGGTGAATTGCATTTTAAAATTGATGGAAAAGCATTTCAATTAAACCTTTATCAAAGTATCGATTTAACGAAGCAAAAAGGCTATGAAGATTATTTGTTTTTGCCTTTTTCTGATCTAACCTGCGGAAAGGAAAGTTACTTGGGAGGAAGGTATATCGATATGAGAATCCCTAATTCAAACGAAGTGATTATTGATTTCAATAAAGCTTATAACCCTTATTGCGCTTACAATCACAAATATTCTTGCCCACTTGTTCCTTTGGAAAACAATTTAAAAATTGAGATAAAAGCAGGGGTAAAAAAATTTCACGACTAATGTTTTATAATCTTCACACACATAAAAGCGCCCATCAGGAAAACGTTTTGGAAATTGTAAATCAGTATCCAAATGAGTTTGATGAAACAGCACGCTTTTTTTCCATTGGAATTCATCCTTGGCATATCGATAAAGATAAAGTAAATGAGTATCTGACGATTATTGAAGCCAAATTGCAGCTTGAAAATTGTCTGGCTTTAGGAGAATGTGGTTTGGACAAACGCATTGAAATTCCATTACCAATTCAAATCGAAGTTTTTGAAAAACAACTGATTTTAGCTAATAAACATAAAAAACCTGTAATTTTGCACTGCGTTTCAGCATATCAGGAAGTCATTGAAATAAAAAAACGTTTGAGAATAGAGATTCCAATGGTTATTCATGGATTTTCAAAAAACATACAAGTCGCACAATCTCTTTTGGATAACGGATTTTATTTGTCTTTTGGAAAATATTTATTGAGAAACCCAGAGTTGTCTTTGGTTTTTGAACAAGTGCCAAATGCTAAATTTCTTTTGGAAACCGATATGATTGAAGAAACCATATTTGATGTGTACGAAAAAGCATCATCAATAAAAGGAATGGATTTACAGCATACAGTTGAAAGTAATTTTAAAGCTATATTTCTACAAAAAGATTAAATAAATTAAAGAATAACAGAATAAACAGATTATGGCAGAGTGGACAGAAAGAGCCGAATTATTATTTAAAAAAGAAGGCTTAGATAAATTGAAAAATTCCAATGTTTTGATAGTTGGAATGGGTGGGGTAGGATCGTTTGCGGCTGAATTCATAGCTAGAGCCGGTGTTGGAAAAATGACAATCGTTGATGGTGATGTAGTTGATATTACCAACGTAAACAGACAATTACCTGCTTTGCATTCAACAGTTGGACAACCCAAAGTGACTATTGTTGGAGACCGATTATTAGATATTAATCCAGAATTAAAATTAACTAGGATTGAAGAGTTTCTTTCACCAGAAAGAGCTTTTGAATTGGTTACACCCGAATTCGATTACGTTTTAGATTGTATAGATAGCGTTACACCAAAATTGAATTTAATTATTGCTGCCAAACGCAAAAAAGTTAAAATCATCAGTAATATGGGAGCAGGAGGAAAGTTCCTCTCTAGTAAAGTAACTGTAAAAGATATCAGTAAAACTGAAGTTTGTCCCTTGGCAAAAAACATCAGAAAACGTTTGAAAAAACAAGGAATCAATAAAGGGGTTAAAGCTGTATTTTCTACTGAAATGCCTGATGCTAATAGTTTAAAAATGACCGACGGCAAAAACTATAAAAAATCTTTTTATGGTACAAACAGTTGGATGCCGGCTTTGTTCGGTTTGCTTGCTGCCGAAACGGTGATAAAACATTTACTAAATAAAACTACGGTTTAGGTGTTTTAATATTACTTGGGATAATTGTATTTAGCGAGTCTTTTATAACTGGTTTCACATTAATAACAACCATTTTCTTTTTTACAGGAATATAAATTTGTGTAATCCATTTTGCAGCCGAATTTTCGTAAGCACTATTTACTGGAATAATCTCAACTTCTTTAAAGAGGTCATTTCTTTCCAAT
>JBDTNG010000142.1:0-4164 GCA_039933895.1 Flavobacterium sp.
GACTTTCTACTCTTTCTGTAAGTGTTTCAGTAAAAAACAAACGTTGTGTTTTTTCAATACTATTAGACAAACGATGAATAACAGCATCCATTCGAAGTCTGAAAAGAATATCGGCGTCATCTACAACAAACATTTTTATTGTATTAATATTGAAACCTGCGGAGGCAAACATAGCGTTGACTCTATTTGGTGTACCAATAAGCACATCTAATCCCATTGAAATGACGTTTTTATCATAATCGATATCTCCTTTGTCATGCACTCCCAAAATACTTAAATCGTGGTATGTCCCGTACTTTAAAAACATTTCTTCCATTTCTATAACACGCTCTTTATTTTCCACAATAATTAAGGCTCTCGTGCTTTCTCCAATAGATTTCTCCATTCTTTGAATCACATTAATTATTATTGTAGTCGATTTTCCGCTTCCTTTTGGGGCAATTAAAACAGCATCGGCACCACTTTTTATGGTACTGAAACTTTCTTGTTGCAACTCATTGGCTTCCGTTAAACCATTTTCGATAAGTGCTTGTTGTAATTTGGGGTGTATTTTTTTGAGTTGCATATATTTTTGAGTAAAAAGAGAAAAGTAAGAAGGGAAAAAGAGAAGAGGGAAAAGGGATAAGAGTGAAAAGAAAATTTTCTATAAAACTTTCTGTTACTTATTTCTTCTGCCTTATTACTTTTTAACTTATCACTTATCCTTTAAATTATTTACTTGCGAAAAGTTTTACATCGCTTTCTGAAATTTCGTTTCCGCCTAATATAATCAAGCGTTCTACCACATTTCTTAATTCACGAATATTACCTGTCCAATCGTATTCTTGTAATAATTGAATGGCTTTGTCCGAAAATTTCTTAATTGTATTTCCTTGTTCCGAAGCTATTTTTTCTGAAAAATGTTCCAGCAGCAAAGGTATGTCATCTCTACGGTCATTCAATGCAGGAACTTTGATTAAAATTACTGCCAAACGATGGTATAAATCCTCACGAAAACGCCCTTCGGCAATTTCTACTTTTAAATCTTTATTGGTTGCGGCAACGACACGGACATTGACTTTAATGTCTTTGTCTGCTCCAACTCTCTGTATCAAATTTTCTTGTAAAGCGCGCAATACTTTGGCTTGCGCCGAAAGACTCATGTCTCCAATTTCATCCAGAAAAATAGTTCCACCATCAGCAGCTTCAAATTTTCCTGCTCTGTCTTTTACTGCAGAAGTAAAGGCCCCTTTTACATGTCCAAACAATTCGCTTTCAATTAATTCCGAAGGAATCGCAGCACAATTGACTTCAATTAATGGAGAATTACAACGCTCGCTTTTTTCATGCAATTGGTGTGCTACCAATTCTTTTCCAGTTCCATTAGGACCTGTAATTAAAACGCGGGCTTCAGTTTGAGCCACTTTTTCAATCATTTGTTTGATATGATTGATGGGTTCACTCTCGCCTATCATTTCGTAGCTTTTGCTGACTTTCCTCTTTAAGATTTTGTTCTCAACTACTAATTTTTTTCTATCTAAAGCATTACGAACGGTGTTCAGCAAACGATTTAAATCGGGTGGTTTTGAAATATAATCGAAAGCACCTAAACGCATCGTATTGACGGCAGTTTCCAAATCACCATGACCTGAAATCATGACCATTGGAATCTCTGGTTTGATTTTTTTGATGGCTTCTAAAACCTCAACACCGTCCATTTTTGGCATTTTGATATCACACAAAACCAAATCATAGTCTTCGTTTTTGACTTTTTCCAGACCTTTAAGTCCATCTTCTGCTTCATCAACTATATAAGTATCATTTTCTTCCGAAAGAATTTTGGTTAAAACTCTTCGGATAGCCGGTTCATCTTCAATAATTAAAATTTTACTCATTTTATATCGGTTTCAAAGGTGCAAAGTTACTTAATATTTAAGCCATTTGAATAATTCTCTCCATGTTGGTTTTTTACCATACATTAAAATTCCAACTCGGTATATTTTGGAAGCAAACCAAACCACTCCAAAAAATGTTCCGAACAAAATAGTGATAGACAATGCAAGTTGCCACCACGGCACACCAAATGGAATTCTCATCAGCATGACAATTGGAGATGTAAGTGGAATCATTGAAAATACAGTAGCAACGGTTCCGTGTGGATCGTTGATGACAGTGAAGAAACCAACATAAACACCTAGCATTAAAGGCATAATGATTGGCAAAAGGAATTGTTGTGAATCAGTTTCCGAATCGACAGCAGCACCAATAGCCGCATAAAATGAACTATATAAGAAATATCCACCAATGAAATAGATTACAAAACAACTGATTAATAAACCTAACGGCAAATTGAAAATTTCCTTGATGTAACTTTCAATAGTTGTCCCCATATGATTTTGAACAGCATTCATCATCGCTGGATCTACGCTAGCCTGTGCACCTGTTTGAATTCCAAAGAATGAGGTGATACTAAATAATAAAATAGCACCTACAATGGCCCAAATGGCAAATTGTAAAATTCCGGCTAATGAGTTTCCAATAATCTTACCCATCATTAATTGATATGGTTTTACAGAAGAAATAATTATCTCAATAATTCTGGACGTTTTTTCTTCGATAACGCTTCGCATGACAAAATTTCCATAAATGATAATAAACATCATGATTAAATAACCGAAAGCACCACCAATGGCAATCTTCATTTCATTAATACCTTTGATAGTATTTTCTCCTGAAAATTTAACCAAACGAATATTTGCGTCGGTTTTGGCTTTTTCAATTTTGTTATTATCGAAACCTAAAGCTGTTAGTTTGTCTTTGGTTACTTGATGATTGATTACATCTTCCATGCCCATAATGAAGTCCATGCTCGGACTATCATCTGAAATGTATTCTACTTTGTTGACCAATTCATTTGAATCGGCTACTTTTGGAATATAAATAAGACCTTCATAGTTTTTACTTGCCGTGTCTTTAGCCAATTGCAATGGCATTCCTGACAAGTCAACATACATAATGTCTTTGGTGTTTTTGAAATCAGATTTTAAGATTCCGATTTCGTCATGAATTGCGACTTTTTTGATTTCACCTTTGTTTATATTAGCCAAATAGCCAATGAAAAAAGACATTCCAACGATTAATAACGGACTTAAAAAAGTCATGACAATGAAAGATTTATTACGCACTTTGGCAATAAATTCTCTTTTTATAATTAATGATATTACTCCCATTACTTTTGACTTACTGATTGAATAAAAATGTCGTTTACACTTGGAATATTTTCGGAAAAATGAGTTACCTGACCATTTTGTGTTAAAATATGTAACAACTCATTTGAAGTAGAAGTTCCTAAATCGACTTCCAGTTTTATGTCATTATTTAGTGATTTAAAATCAGTTTGACCCACAGTAAATTTCTGTGTTAAATCATACATTAAACCCTCCACATTATTGGTCATGATCCCAATTTGGAATTTGTTGGTACGGTATTCACGTTTTACATCTTCCAGTTTTCCTTCAATAAGTTTATTCGATTTGTGAATTAACGCAATATAATCACACATTTCTTCTACACTCTCCATGCGGTGTGTTGAAAAAATAATAGATGTTCCATTTTTGTTTAATTCAATGATTTCATCTTTAATCAAATTGGCATTCACAGGGTCAAATCCAGAAAACGGCTCATCTAAGATTAATAATTTTGGCTGATGTAAAATGGTCACAATGAACTGAATTTTTTGTGCCATTCCTTTTGAAAGCTCTTGAATTTTTTTATCCCACCAACCTTCAATTTCGAATTTTTCAAACCAATATTTTAGTTGTTTTTTGGCATCTGCGGCTGACAAACCTTTAAGTTGTGCCAAATACAAACACTGCTCTCCTACTTTCATGGTTTTGTACAAACCACGTTCTTCGGGCATATAACCAATGTATTGCACATGATGCGGCGCTAGTTTTTCACCATCAAGCAGGACTTCACCTGAATCTGGCATTGTAATTTGATTGATAATACGAATTAAGGTAGTTTTTCCAGCACCATTTGGACCAAGAAGTCCATAAATGCTACCTTTTGGAACTTGCAGAGAAACGCTATTTAAGGCAGTATAATCACCATATTGTTTTACTACATCTTTAACTTCAAGAATATTACTCATTGTAGAAATTAGATTTATTTCATCGGTTTGGT
>JBDTNG010000143.1:0-6337 GCA_039933895.1 Flavobacterium sp.
AATAGCCATTGGAGTAGTATTTCTTTTGAAATTGACACTTCCTGTGTTGGTTGCCAAAGTATTCGTTTGTAACAAACTGGCATTGTTCTCAAAAATCAGTTTTGAACCCGCTACAACATCAATATTGTTGGCCACGGTAAGAGTATGGGTTCCTAAAATGCTTACTTGAGCAGTATTTGAAACCGAAATAGATTTGGTTGCAAGATTGGCAGAAGAAACAAAATCTCCAGTAAAAACAACATCTTTCGTGATATCTGGTATCCCATTATCCCATACTGAACCATTCCACGTAGTAGTTTGGGCTTGCAAGAAGTTAGCCATAAAAAACAATAGCAAGCCAGAGAAAAATCGAAATGACAGAATAGGGTAATTTTTATTCATTGATTTGGAAATTTGAGCAAAGGTAGTTATTCTCTCGCGTTTAGTTTAAAAAAACAGAAAAAATAGTTGTTAATGTTTTTATTTTGAGCTGTTTATGGAATTTAGCATTTCTTGCTCGCCTTCTTCTTTTTGGATGTGACTTCTTCTTACAATCTCTTCAATTTGATCTAGAAAAGCAATGACTTCAACATTCAAATCGGTAATCAATTCAACTACTTTTTTCTCAGGAATTCGGTCTATGGAGATAAATGTGTTCAACGCTTTAACTTTGGTAGTTATAGCCATTAACCTGCTTTTTACTTGCGGTTTGTTGATTCTTTCTGGAATAGAAGTGTTTAAAATTTCTACTTTCTGAACTAAACTTTTGGTTTTTCTTTGAAAAGCACCAATTGTTCCTTTTGGTTTTTGGTACAATTCGGAAGAAAACAAACGCCATTCGTTCCAGTTGTTCACAATCGCTTGTGATTCCGGGCTTAGCGATTTTGGGTTAAAATTCCAAGTTTTATTGATGGTGTCAAAAACCAATTCTTTTTCTTTTAAAGCTCTGGTAATTTCCAATTCATGAATTTTATCATCGTCTTTACAAGCAGAGAATAAAAACAAAAACGACAAACAAAGCGTGATTATAGGTTTCATAAATTAATCGGATTGAGAATTGTAGCAAAAGTAATGTTTTTGTTTTTTGGTTGACCAAAAGTGTTAAAGTTCTTAAGAGTTTGTCGGGGATTTTTTTATGAAAATACTATCTTTGTGAACCAATCTTTTATAAAATGAGTACAAGGATACTAATTATAGGTGCTTGCGGGCAAATAGGGACCGAATTAACGAACAAATTAAGAGACATTTACGGCAAAGACAACGTAATTGCTTCTGATATTAGAAAATTAAATAGCGATATTGTCAACGAAGGTATTTTTGAAGTCGTTAACGCTTTAGATTACAATCAGATTGAGCATTTAATTGAAAAATACCATATTACTGATGTGTATTTGATGGCTGCATTGCTTTCAGCAACGGCCGAAAAAAATCCAGCATTTGCTTGGGATTTGAATATGAATTCCCTTTTCCACGTATTGAATTTGGCGAAAGCCGGAAAGATAAAAAAGATTTTCTGGCCATCGAGTATTGCCGTTTTTGGACCTACTACACCTCGCGAAAACACACCACAATATACAGTGATGGAACCTTCAACAGTTTATGGAATCAGTAAACAAACAGGGGAACGCTGGTGTGAATATTACCACAAACAATATGGTGTCGATGTGAGAAGTATCCGTTATCCTGGTTTAATCAGTTGGAGCACGCCTCCTGGTGGTGGGACAACCGATTATGCAGTAGACATTTACCACAAAGCCATTACTGATGGAAAATTTACTTCTTTCTTATCGGAAAACACAGGATTACCTATGATGTATATGGATGATGCAATAAAAGCGACGGTTAATATCATGCAGGCTGATGCCGATAAAATCAAAATCCGTTCTTCGTATAACTTATCAGCGATGAGTTTTACACCGAAAGAAATCGCTGAGGAAATTAAAAAGCATTTTCCAGATTTCACCATCGATTATGCGCCAGACTTCCGTCAGAAAATTGCGGACAGTTGGCCAGCAAGTATTGATGATAGTTTTGCAAGAAAAGATTGGGGTTGGAAAAACGACTTCAACATGGATAATATGACTGTTGAAATGATTACCCAACTCAAGAAAAATATATATTAGAAAAAAAGGGATTCATTGCAGCGAATCCCTTTTTTTTATTTCACTTTTAATTTTTCAATCAGTTTGTCTTCGATAGGTGCTTTGACTTTAATAACGTCATCAGTATTGTCATTAGGGATGGTCATTGAAAGTATGTAGTGTTTTATTTTCCATTCTTTACCTACTTTAATCAGCACTCCCGAACCACGACATATTTTCATTTGAGTATTAAGCAATTCATCAAACCAAGCTGTTTTTCCAGAAGCGTCGAAATAAATATGACGTTCTAATGCAGTAAAATTCCATGCCTTTCCTTTGTCAAAATAAGGTTTGGCGAAAGCCATAAAAGCTTTTTTGTTCCAGTTTTCGGTGGCATCGGTACCAATAAAGATAGATTCTTCGGCCATAAAATTAAAATAGGTGTCAAATTTTGCTTCGGCCGCCGCTTTATGCCATGCATCTAAGGTCTTATTAATATTGGCAATTTCTTTTGTTTGGGCATTTGCCAATGTAGAAAAGAAGAGTATTGAGAGCAGTATTTTTTTCATAATAAAAGATTGGTGCGACTAATTTAATTAAAATCATTAATTTAATTGCGCTTCTGCTGATTTGTTTTAGTCTACCTTGTGCCAATGCTTGTCAATTCAAGTGGTATTTTACGCAATGGAAAATAGCTTTGAAATTCTGATAGCAAGTTATATTGAAAATAAAGTAGGCATTTCGGATCATTTTTTGAGTGACGAATTGGCCAACCATCTGAAAGAAAATCTACTTTCATTAAATCACGAGAACTTATTGCTCGCGGCAGGTACTGGCAATGCCGAAAAACTAACGCACAATTCTTTGGTGCGAAGCGATGTTATTTACTGGCTGGATAAAAAGCACAACAATAAATACGAGAATGAATTTTTTGTACAAATAGAAGCTTTTATAGAATATTTGAACACTAGTTGCTATGCCGGAATTACAGGCTATGAATTTCACTATTCATTATATGAAGCTGGCAGTTTTTACAGCAAACACTTGGATCAGTTTAAAGATGATTCCAGCAGACAATTCTCCATGATTAGTTATTTGAATAACAATTGGCAAGAAAAAGATGGAGGAGAATTACTAATTCACCAAACGAACAACAACCAAATGATTTCACCAACACAAGGGAAAACGGTTTTTTTTAAAAGTAACGAATTAGAACATGAAGTTTTAGTTACTCAAGAAAGAAGAATGAGCGTGACCGGTTGGCTGAAGCGAGATTAGGTATAAGATCTCGAAACAATAAAATAAAGTTTGATTCTTCATCAGACAATGAAAACTCCGGTATTACTACTGGAGTTTTTTTATTTACGATATTACCATAATTTGAATAACAAGAATTATACTAATAAAATTACGGTTTTTCCGTAATTATGTTTGAAATCTTTTTGTTTAATTTGTAGGAAAGGTAGTATGAATTTATTGTAGCCCCTCAATAGTTCACTTTTTTAAAGCACTTGTTTGTAGCACCATAACTCAAATTGGAATAAAAAAGAGATGAATTTAAAAGTTGTTATTGAAAAACTCAGTTTGCTGATTGATCCGTTACAAGAGGTAATAGAAATTACCAACATTGCTATGCTGAACGATGGGGACAATTTTCTAGCTTCTGCATCGCCAATTATTTTGTCTATTGTTAATATCGAAGAAGACAAAACACTTAAAAATCAATCCATTTATTTAAAGAATACGAACGATCATACCCAAGTTTCTAGGTACAATCACCCAACTCAACATCTTATTATTTCGCTATTGTTCAGTTCGTATAATAAAAACTTATCAAAATACTTAGACGGATTAGATAAACTCAAAACGGTCATTAGTTATCTCCAACAGCACAATTCTTTTTATTATAAAAATGATGATTCCGAACTGATTGATTATGCCGATTTCCTAGGAAAAACCGAATTGCAAAAGGAGAATTATTCTAGAATAACAGTAGAATCTGTAAGTCTTTCGATGGATCAAGTCAATCAGATGTGGTCTTATTTGGGATCTAAATACATGCCTTCTGTTTTATACAAAATGAGACTGTGCAACATTCAGAGTCCGAACACTGTTTCAGAAAAAGTAATTAAGAAAGTTAAAATTGACCTTTGGGAAAATGATAAAGACAACATCATTGGACTGCTGGAAAGCCAAGAATTTGAGGAATAATCCAAGTAATTTAAAATATAAACAATAAATAAAAATGTTATGAATGTAAGTTCTCTTAAAACACCCGGAGTTTATATCAATGAAATTGATGCATTTCCTCCTTCTATTGCCCAAGTGGCAACTGCAGTACCTGCGTTTGTAGGTTATACCGAAAAGGGATCAAAGGTTCCTACTCGAATTACTTCTTTTATGGAGTTTGAACAGATTTTTGGAGGAGCGCCAGTACCCGGTTCTGTAACAGTAGTATTAGATGGTAACAACATACCTACAGATGCTTCTATTGTAAAGGAAAGTAAGTACAAACTATACAATAGTTTACGTCTTTTCTATAGTAATGGAGGTGGAGTTTGTTATATTGTTTCTATTGGAAGTTATACGGATGCAATTAGTGACCAAGCTAAATTTATTGGCGGTTTAGATCTGTTGAGAAAATTTGACGAACCTACTTTATTGTTATTTCCAGATGCAATTAACTTAGGTGACATAAAACTGGGTTTGGTGCAACAACAAGCATTAAAACAATGTGCTGATTTAATGGATCGTTTTACTATTATGGATGTGATACAAGATCCTGCAAACGGACTTGTAGTAGATAGCGAAAAGTTCAGAGACGGAGTAGGCAATCAAAACCTTAAATACGGTTCTGCATATTATCCTTATTTGCAAAGTTCCTTCCCTTATACTTTCAGATTTAGTGATATTAATGGATCTGGTCCAGATAAAGTTAACTTTAAAGGTATTTTATCTTCCAATATAGGGTTGAAAAATTCTATTGAAGAGTTTGAAAAAATCATCGTTGATTCTGACACGGTTAAAGCAGCATGGGCTGCTAATATTAATACTCTTGTACTTCCAATTGACTCAGTAGCCAAGGTGAAAACAAGTATAGATAAAGCCTGGGTTTTATTGAAAACACTTGGAAAACCTGATGCACCTACTTTGGGTAGTACTAAGTATGCAACATTTTCACAGGAATTGGTGACTAACTTTCTGAAAAAACATGCACAAGAGTTAGTAGATTTCAAATTTGCTTTTGAAAAACTTAAAAAGGTAGACGGTGTTACTGACATTGATGATTTATCAGCATTGGATAATGATACCCTATTTAAAAGTGTATGGGGAAATATTTCAGCCTATACGGAATCAGCACCTAATCCTTATAAAGATGCGGCTATTGGTGTAGCGGTTGCGCTTCCTGCTCCTCACTTTGAGCCTGATTTTGCTAAATTACAACTGGTGATTCAGAAGCTGCATACTTCTATAATCAATTCTACGAATAATGTGGTCAAAAGCCTAAACGAGTTTTTATTGTTTGAAGAAAACAACCTTACTTCTCAAATTCCATTCTATGAAGGAATTATAGCAAAATTGTCTCAATTTATGAATACTGTTCCTCCTTCAGGAGCGATGGCTGGAATTTATGCACAAACAGACGCTTCAAGAGGGGTATGGAAATCACCAGCTAACGTGAGTATCAATGGTATTGTAGGCTTGACCGATGATGTCAATGATGCTGATCAAGAAAACATGAACATTCATGAAACCGGAAAATCCATCAACGCCTTGAGAAAATTTACTGGAAAAGGATTTTTAGTGTGGGGCGGTAGAACATTAGCCGGAAACAGCAACGATTGGAGATATATCAATGTACGTAGATTGGCCAATATGATTGAAGAATCTGCTAAAAAAGCGTGTATGCAATTTGTTTTTGAACCTAATGTGGCACAAACATGGGTAAGTGTTAAAGGAATGATCGACAATTATCTGACGACACTTTGGAATGATGGCGCTTTGGCTGGAGGAAAACCAGAACATGCCTTCTTTGTCAGAGTGGGATTGAACGAAACCATGTCGGCACTAGATATTCTAGAAGGAAGAATGGTGGTAAAAATTGGTTATGCCCCTTCAAGACCTGCCGAGTTCATCATATTAGAATTCAAGCAAATGCAACAAAGATCATAAAAACAATAGCTAACATTTAAAAAATAAAGATATGCCTAATATTGATTTTCCGTTACCAAAGTTTCACTTCAGCGTTGACTGGGGTGGAAGCAAAATAGCCTTTA
>JBDTNG010000144.1:0-6293 GCA_039933895.1 Flavobacterium sp.
ATGGGACTTGCGGCACCGATAGCTGCAACAAATTAACTGTTTTCGATTGGCTTTCAAATATGACTTTACCGGGTGGACAAGCCCCTTTTGACTGTGTTGAAATCCGTTTTAAAAATGGAAGAAAAGAATTTTACCGTAACGCTGAAAAATTAACACTAAGCATTGGAGACGTTGTAGCGACTGAAGCTTCACCAGGTCATGATGTAGGAATTGTTACTTTGACAGGAGAATTGGTAAAAGTACAAATGAAGAAAAAAGCGGTAAATCACGAAGGTGAAGTGCCAAAAATATATAGAAAAGCTTCTCAAAAAGACATTGATATCTGGAGTACTGCACGTGATAAAGAAGAGCCGATGAAAGTTCGTGCACGTGAAATTGCGATACGACTTCAGCTTGAAATGAAGATTTCAGATATTGAATTTCAAGGGGATGGTTCGAAAGCCACATTTTATTATACAGCAAATGACAGAGTCGATTTCCGACAATTAATCAAAGAATTCGCGAGTGCTTTCAGTACCAGAATCGAAATGAAACAAGTGGGTTTCCGCCAGGAAGCTGCCCGTTTGGGAGGAATTGGTTCTTGCGGAAGAGAGTTATGTTGTTCTACTTGGTTAACGGATTTTAGAAGTGTCAATACTTCTGCAGCGCGTTACCAACAGTTGTCTTTAAATCCCCAGAAACTAGCAGGACAATGTGGAAAATTAAAGTGTTGTTTGAACTATGAGTTAGACACTTATATGGACGCTTTGAAAGATATTCCAGACATGGAAACCAAACTTTCAACAGAAAAAGGAGACGCTATTTGTCAAAAAATCGATATTTTCAAAGGACTAATGTGGTTCGCTTATATTGGAAATTTTGCCCAATGGCATATTCTAAAAGTAGCCGAAGTAAAAGAAATTATCGAACAGAATAAGCAAAAAATTAAAGTGGCTGCACTGGAAGATTTTGCCATCGAAGTTGAAAAACCTGAGGTAGAAAAAACGTTCCAAAATGCAATGGGACAAGACAGTTTAACGCGTTTTGATCAACCTAAGAAAAAGAACAAACCAAATAATAAAAACAGAAAACCTCAAGGTCAGGCTCCAGGACAAAATCCAAATCAGAAGACAAACCCAAACCAGAAGCCAAATTCAAATCAAAATAAACCCAATACAAACGGTCCAAAAATCAGAAATGAAAAAAAAGATCCTACTAAATAGTTTTTTATTGCTTTTTGCCGCAACGACGTTAATCTCTTGCGATAAAAGCAGAATTTTCGACGAATATAAAACCCTTGATAACGGTTGGAACAAGAAAGAAATTATCACTTTTTCTTTCGAACAGGAAGTGTCCACAAAACCAGCCAATATGTTTATCAATGTTCGTAACAATGATGATTATGAGTTTAGCAATTTGTTTTTAATTGTAAAAATGGAACCTCCTACAGGGAAAATTAGAATTGATACACTTGAATATCAAATGGCAAACCCTGATGGAACATTAATGGGAGAAGGATTTTCAGACATCAAAGAAAGTAAATTGTGGTATAAAGAAAATGTCCTGTTTCCTGAAATAGGAAAATACAAAGTTTCCATTCAACAAGCCGTTCGACAAACTGGAAAAGTAAAAGGCGTTGAAGTATTAAAAGGTGTTACAGAAGTAGGTTTAAGAATAGAATCATTAGAAACAAAATAAAATGGCACAAAAACTCAATACACAAAAACCAGATTATTCACAGTATGTGAAAAAGTTTTGGAAGTACTTCTTCATTGCTTTTGGAGGAGTATTATTGTTTTTTCTATTTGCCTCTTGGGGACTATTTGGACCAATGCCTTCATTCTCCGAGTTAGAAAATCCAGAATCTAATTTAGCCACAGAAATTATTTCTTCTGATGGCGTAACTATTGGAAAATTCTACAACGAAAACAGAACTCCAATTAAATACCAAGATTTACCAAAACATTTGGTGAATGCTTTAGTTTCTACCGAAGACGAACGTTTTTACGAACACTCAGGTATCGACGGAAGAGGAACAATGAGAGCCGTTTTGAGCTTTGGAACTAGTGGTGGAGCGAGTACACTAACTCAGCAGTTGGCAAAATTATTATTTCATGGTGAAGGGTCTAAGTTTTTACCTTTTAGAATTGTTCAAAAAGTAAAAGAATGGATTATTGCGATTCGTTTGGAACGTCAATACACTAAAGAGGAAATCATTGCGATGTATCTTAACAAAGCCGATTTCATCAATACTGCCGTTGGAATTCGTTCGGCCGCTAAAGTATATTTTGCCAAAGAACCCAAAGATTTAACCATCGATCAAGGTGCCATGTTGGTAGGGATGCTAAAAAACCCATCGTTATTTAATCCATTAAGAAGAGAAGAAAAAGTAAAAGACCGTAGAAATGTGGTTTTAAAACAAATGGAAAAAAACGGGTTTTTAACTACGGCTCAAAAAGAAAGCTACCAAGAAAAACCAATTGTATTAACCTTTACACCCGAAAAATACAATGAAGGAACAGCGACTTATTTCCGTGAGTACCTTCGTGAGTACATGAAAAACTGGGCAAAAGAAAATAAAAAAGAAGACGGTTCCGACTATAATATTTATTCAGACGGACTTAAAATTCACACTACCATTGATTCCAGAATGCAATTGTATGCGGAAGAAGCGGTAAAAGAACATTTGAAAAATCTTCAGGATGAATTTTTCTTAGAAGCACATCAAAACAAATTGGCACCTTTTATTCATGTAACGCAACCAGAAATCGATAAAATTATGGAACGTTCTATGAGAAATACAGAGCGTTGGAGAATTTTAACGGAAGACGGAAAAGACGAAGAAGAGATCAAAAAATCGTTTTATAGTAAAACAAGAATGACCGTTTTCACTTGGAAAGGTGATAAAGATACCATAATGACTCCTATAGATTCTATACGATATTACAAACACTTCCTACAACCAGGAGTAATGTCTATGGAGCCTCAATCTGGACAAGTAAGAGTTTGGGTTGGCGGTATCGATTATAGATATTTTCAATACGATCACGTAGGTTTAGGTGCACGTCAGGTGGGGTCAACATTCAAACCGTTTGTGTATGCAACTGCTATCGAACAATTAGGAATGTCCCCTTGTGATACTATTATTGACGGGCCGTTCATGATTCACAAAGGCCGTCACAATGTTACAGAAGATTGGGAACCAAGAAATTCCGACGGAAAATACAGAGGTATGGTTACATTGAAAAAAGCTTTGGCCAATTCGATTAATACTATTTCTGCTAAATTAATTGACAAAACAGGACCTGATGCCGTAATTAGCTTAGTAAGAAAACTAGGTGTGGATAGCGAAATTCCTTCGCAGCCTTCTATTGCATTAGGAGCTGTAGATATTACTGTTAAAGATATGGTGGCAGCCTATAGCGCTTTTGCCAATCAAGGGATTTATGTGAAACCACAAATCATTTCTAAAATTGAAGACAAAAATGGTAACGTAGTTTACGAACCAAAAATGGAATCAAAAGACGTTTTAAGTAAAGATATTGCCTTTGCCGTAATCAAATTGTTGGAAGGTGTTACAGAATCAGGTTCAGGTGCAAGATTGAGAGGTTCTGGAAATGGAGGTTATGCATACAAACGTGTGACAGGTTATCCTTATACTTTTACAAATCCAATTGCCGGAAAAACAGGAACCACACAAAATCAATCCGATGGTTGGTTTGTGGGAATGGTACCTAATTTAGTAACTGGAGTTTGGGTGGGTAACGAAGACCGTTCGGCGCATTTTAGAACTATTGCTAATGGTCAGGGTGCTACAATGGCATTGCCAATTTGGGCATTATTCATGAAAAAATGTTATAACGATCCTAGTTTACATGTGTCGAAAGAAGATTTTGAACGACCAGCCAATTTATCTATCAAAGTAGATTGTGCAACAGAAACAAGAAGATATCATGATACCATTGCAAGGGATTCGACGGCAGTAAAACCTGAAGAAGAACAAAACACAGAAGAGTTTGGAATATAATTTTTTAGAAAACTACCTCCGATAAAATAATTTCACTGGGGCTAAAAAACAACACATGATTAACAAAAAAGTGAGTAATGTTCAAGAAGCATTACAAGGAATTAAAGACGGACAAACCATCATGCTAGGTGGTTTTGGTCTTTGTGGAATTCCCGAAAATAGCATTGCCGAACTGGTAAAAAAAAATGTAACAGATTTAACGTGTATTTCCAATAACGCCGGAGTTGATGATTTCGGACTGGGATTGCTTTTGCAAAAACGTCAAATCAAAAAAATGATTTCTTCTTATGTTGGAGAAAACGCCGAATTTGAACGTCAAATGCTTTCTGGTGAATTGGATGTAGAATTGACACCACAAGGTACTTTGGCAGAAAAATGTCGAGCTGCTCAAGCCGGAATTCCTGCGTTTTTCACACCAGCCGGTTACGGAACCGAAGTAGCTGAAGGAAAAGAAGTTCGTGAGTTCAACGGAAAAATGCACGTGATGGAATTGGCCTATAATGCCGAGTTCTCTATTGTAAAAGCATGGAAAGGAGACGAAGCCGGAAATTTAATTTTCAAAGGAACGGCAAGAAACTTTAACGCTTGTATGGCTGGTGCTGCTAAAATAACCATTGCTGAGGTTGAAGAATTGGTTCCTGCAGGAACTTTAGACCCAAACCAAATTCACATTCCTGGAATCATGGTCAATCGTATTTTCCAAGGTGAAAAATTTGAAAAAAGAATTGAACAACGCACGGTTAGAACTAGATAGATATGGCTTTAGATAAAAATCAAATCGCAAAAAGAAT
This sequence comes from Flavobacterium sp., assembly GCA_039933895.1. Classification (GTDB taxonomy): domain Bacteria; phylum Bacteroidota; class Bacteroidia; order Flavobacteriales; family Flavobacteriaceae; genus Flavobacterium. The sequence goes on from JBDTNG010000144.1 coordinate 4,798, forward strand.
TGCCCAAGAAGTACAGAATAATTATTTTGTCAATTTAGGAATTGGTATTCCAACATTGGTTGCCAATTATGTTCGTGAAGATATTGCTGTCGAATTTCAAAGTGAAAACGGAGTTTTAGGTATGGGACCTTTCCCTTTTGAAGGAGAAGAAGATGCCGACATTATTAATGCAGGAAAACAAACTATTACAACTTTACCTGGTGCTAGTTTTTTTGATTCTGCTTTTAGTTTTGGAATGATTCGTGCACAAAAAGTAGATTTAACGATTCTTGGTGCGATGGAAGTTTCTGAAAACGGCGATATTGCCAATTGGAAAATTCCAGGTAAAATGGTCAAAGGAATGGGTGGCGCTATGGATTTAGTAGCTTCTGCCGAAAACATTATCGTAGCCATGATGCATGTTAATAAAGCTGGTGAATCTAAGATTTTAAAGAAATGTACGCTTCCATTAACAGGTGTTGGTTGTGTGAAAAAGGTAGTTACCGAACTTGCAGTTTTGGAAATCACACCAAAAGGATTTAAACTTTTAGAAAGAGCCCCTGGGGTTTCTGTTGAAGAAATTATTAAGGCAACTGAAGCTGATTTAATCATCGAAGGAAATGTTCCGGAGATGAAAATTGACTAACTTTTGTAATTTCCACATCATATTAAGCATCTTTTTTTAAGATGCTTTTTTTATTTCCGTAAGTATTTACTGGGGTTTTCAAGTATTTCATTTTATGATTAACTTATGGTTATTTTTTGGTTAATTAATTAATTAACAATTAATTACATTTGGTTTTTTATTACAAAAAATCTATTTATTAACTAACCAAAACCAATTATTATGAAAAAACAATTAGGCAGCATCGCTTCCATATTTGCTTTATCATTATTTACGTTGTCTTCCTTTGCCCAAGATACAGACAAGAACGTAAATGAAAAAGTTAAAGGGGATAATGGAACACCCAATTTAATTACTTTCAAAGAAAACGCTGTGTATAAAAGCTCAGATTTTCAAAAAATTTTCCAAGACCAATTAGGATTAAAACAAAATGAAAGTTTTTCACGGTTAAAAACAGAATCTGATAAGCAAGGTTTTACACACGAGAAATTCCAATTGTATTATCAGGGTGTTAAAGTTGAATTTTCAACCTATACTATCCACTCTAAAAACGGAAAAATAGCTTCGATGAGTGGTGAGTTTTACAACTTAAAAGATCTAATCACAACACCATCAATTTCTGCAGAAGCAGCTTTAAATAGAGCAATGGCTCAAATTGGAGCAACAAAATACCTGTGGGAAGACAAGGTTAGTGCCGAAAGTATGGAGTATACAAAACCACAAGGAGAATTGGTTTTATTACCTTCTATGCAAGAGCAAGGCGAAAAAAGAACATCTGACCATGCACGGTTAGCTTATAAATTTGATATTTATGCAGCAGTGCCTATGAGTAGAGGAGATGTATATGTAGATGCAATTACAGGAGAAATTTTATTCTACAATGCAACTATCA
>JBDTNG010000145.1:0-5239 GCA_039933895.1 Flavobacterium sp.
TATCTTGAAAATGTTTAAAATGTGTCACTTCAATTTGTTTTTGAAGATTTGACAAACTATTAATCAGACTATCTTCAATTTTAGCATCCACGTTTGATTTTAACAATTGCAAATACAACTCTTGTTTTGTTTTATGAACTTGTGCATCAAAAGCATTTATTTTTGATCTATGCCAATGAATTAATTCACGATATTCTTTTTGTTGATTTTCATCGAAATTTAATTTTTCTATAATAATCTGATCTGGTTTTGGTCTGTGCATATCTCTCTGAGAACCAACACCAACTGAAAAAATACAGAAAAATAAAGTAATTATATTGAGAATTAAAAGTGTAATTACAGAAATAGTAAGTAGTTTTATTTTGCCCATGATTAATATAATTGATTGGTTTTTGATAAGTAAGAAGCAATCATTTCAGTTTTATCTTCTGATTTTTTAGATTGAGAATAAATAATCGCAAAATTTAGTATGAATAAAACAGCGAAAGATGCTGCTACAGCCCAAGTTTGTCTGAGAGAAATTACGTTTTTAGCATTAATTCTCTCTTTAATTCTAAACAATAATAAAGCATCATCAGGTTCAACTTTCGTTATTCCATCAGCGCTATTTAAAATACTGTTTATCCAATTTTCTTGTTCCATATCTATTTAGACGATTTAAATTATTATTTCTTGCGGTACGCTTCAAATTTTATTGATAATTTTTCTTTAAGGTTAGTTTTGGCCCTGAAAATAAGGGATTCAACAGAGGATATACTGACTTGCATAATCTCAGAAATCTCAGGATTACTCAAACCATCGAGCTTAGAAAGTATAAAAGCGGTTTTCTGATTTTCGGCCAATCCGTTTATTACTTCAAATAAAATTTTTGAATTCTCTTTGTTTTCAAGTAAAATCCCAGGATGCTCGTAATTGGAAACATTTTGAACTTCATTTTCGTTGCTGCTTTTCCGTCCGAAGACAAAAAAATATTTTTTACTGTCTTTTTGTTTGATAAAATCCAAACATTTATTAATTGTAATTTTATAAATCCAAGTCTTTAAAGATGATTTTTGGTTGAATTTATGTAAAGATTGATGTAGTTGAACAAAGACATCTTGAGTGATTTCTTCAGCATTTTCGATGTTTTGCAGGTAATTTAGCGCGACATTATAGACCAATTTATGATATTGATTATAAACGGCATTAAAATCAATCGGACTTTCTTTCATATAAAATTAGTGCTAGCATCTCTTTTGGACACAATAATAATGAAATGGTTTAATATCAATCAATTTTTTAGAACATTAAAATATTCCTATATTTGAATTTTTATATTTTAAAGTTAAATTAACTCAATTTTCAAATGAAATTACTTGAAGGAAAAACGGCCATCATTACTGGCGCTAGTAGAGGAATAGGAAGAGGAATTGCTGAAGTTTTTGCAAAACACGGAGCAAACGTTGCTTTTACATATAGTTCCTCTGCCGAAGCAGCAAAAATATTAGAAGACGAATTGACCGCACTTGGTGTAAAAGCTAAAGGATATCAGTCTAATGCTGCCGATTTTAACGAATCTCAAAAGTTAGTAGATGATGTAATCGCTACTTTCGGAACAATAGATATTTTAATTAACAATGCCGGAATTACGAAAGATAATTTGCTAATGCGAATTTCCGAAGAAGATTTTGATCAGGTAATTAATGTGAATTTGAAATCGGTTTTTAATATGACAAAAGCGGTTCAAAAAATCATGTTGAAAAACCGTGCAGGTTCAATTATTAATATGAGTAGTGTAGTAGGAGTGAAAGGAAACGCTGGACAAACTAATTATGCAGCTTCTAAAGCTGGAGTTATTGGTTTTACAAAATCTGTAGCTTTAGAATTAGGTTCTCGTAACATTCGTTGTAACGCAATTGCACCAGGTTTTATTGAAACTGAAATGACTGCCAAATTAAACGAAGACGTAGTGCAAGGTTGGAGAGACTCTATTCCTTTGCGTCGCGGAGGAACACCTGAAGATGTTGCTAATGCTTGTGTTTTCTTAGCCTGTGATTTAAGCGCATACGTTACTGGACAAGTAATGAATGTTGATGGTGGAATGCTTACTTAATTTATGAAAAATAAATATATTATTATTTTATTCATTATTGGTTTCATAATGACAATTTTGGGGAGTTTATTCAAAATTTGTCATCTGGAAATTGGCCCAATAACTGGAAATTATTTATTAGCAGTTGGTATGCTTTCACAAGTATTTGCCGCAATAATTTTTGTAATAAAATTGTTCTCTAATAAAGACAATTCTTTTTTAAATAAATAATTTATATAAATGACTACAAACAACATTTTATTAATACTGCTTTCTATTGGAGTAGCGTTTGGATTGTCATTTTATCAATATTTTTATAAAAATAAAAATTACAACAAAGTCAATATTTTATTGGCTTTGTTGCGTTTTATCTCTGTTTTCTCTATTCTATTATTACTGATTAATCCCATAATTTCAAGAAAAATTTTTGAAATTAGCAAAACACCGTTGCCAATAATTGTTGATAATTCACTGTCAATTTCAATTTTAAAACAAGACAGTGTTGCCAAATTATTGTCACAAAAACTATCCGAAAACAATCAGTTAAAAGACAAATTTGATGTTCAGTTGTATTCGTTTGATGATGATTTTTATTCCGGACAATCTTTAGACTTTAAAGGAAAACAATCTAATATTCAGAAAGTTGCTCAAAACTTAAAGCAATTATACCGAAATCAAAGCTTTCCAGCGATTTTATTATCCGATGGAAACCAAACTATTGGTGAAGATTATGTCTATAGTTTTCAACAAAACACTGCTGTTTACCCTTTGGTTTTAGGTGATACCACTTCTTTTTTGGATTTGAAAATCAATCAGTTGAATGTTAACAAATATGCTTTTCTAAAAAATAAATTTCCTGTTGAAGTATTTCTGCAATACAACGGAAACAAAACTATCAATGCTAATTTTAGCATCCAGCAAGGAAATACAACCATTCAAAAGCAAACCATTTCTTTTTCACCAAATAAAAAATCCCAAACAATTTCTCTTTTATTAAGCGCCGATAGAGTGGGTGTTCAAACATATAAAACGGTGATTTCTTCTTCAGAAAATGAAAAAAATAAGTATAATAATGTAAAGAATTTTGCTATTGAAGTCATCGATCAACGCTCGGAAATTGCTTTAATTTCTACTATAAATCACCCTGATTTAGGTGCTATAAAAACCGCAATTGAATCTAATCAACAACGGAAGGTGACGATTGTCAAACCGATAGATATCAAAGAGTTACAAAAATATAATGATTTAATTTTATACCAACCTAACGCTCAATTTAAATCTATTTTAGACAAAAATATTAACCTTAACATAAATACTTGGGTTGTGACAGGTTTGAGTACAGATTTTAATTTATTGAACCAATACCAAGACCAAATTGAATTTAAAATGTCTGGACAGAAAGAAGATTATTCAGCCGATTTTAATTCGCAATTCAATTCATTTGCTTTGGATAATATTGGTTTTGAACAATTTCCTCCTTTGGAAAATCCGTTTGGAACCCTTGTTTTAAAAGGTAATACTAACACACTTTTACAAGCAAGAATTAGAAATATTAAAACAGAAAATCCATTATTCCTTTTTACAGAAAATGGAACAAAACGTGCAGCATTTCTTTTTGGTGAAAACCTTTGGAAATGGCGTATTGAAAGTCATGTTAGAACAAAATCGTTTGAACAGTTTGATATTTTCGTAGATAAAACGATTCAATATTTGGCTTCAAACTCAGTTAAAAAATCGTTGATTGTAACCAATGAAAGTTTCTATAATTCTGGAGAAAACATTGAAATTTCAGCGCAGTATTTCAATAAAAACTATGAGTTCGATGAAAATGCGAGATTAACCATTCAATTGAAAAACAAAAAAACAAACGCTTCTAAAATTTATGATTTCTTAAAAGGAAGCACTGAATACAAAGTGAATCTTAACGGATTGGAAGCAGGAAATTATAGTTTTACTGTTAAAGAAAACAATTCAAAAACTTCTTATTCAGGTAATTTTGAAGTGTTAGATTTCGAAATTGAAAAGCAATTTATCAATCCGGATGTTTCTAGATTAAAACAATTGGCGACCAATACTAATGCTAAAGTTTATTATCCTTCACAAATAGATCAATTAGTTGATTATTTACTGAAAGACAAAAATTATGTGGCTACACAGAAAGCAATCACTCAAAAAACACCTTTAATTGATTGGATTGGGTTATTAATTATTTTGATTCTTTCGCTTGCTACAGAATGGTTTACTAGAAAATACAACGGATTATTATAATTATTTCTGATCCTTTTTATTTTTCAAAATATCAGATGCCGTTTGATAATACGAAATGGTCTGATTTACCAAAGTTGTATTTGGATTTTGCATTAATTTTTGATCGTAGAAAATTTGAAATTCATTGCTTAAACCAGGTTTTGGTAATATTGTTAGCTGAAATTGCTTTACCCTTTTTTTCGGAGAAATAACAGTTAAAATATTGTCTTTTATCAATCCTAAGTCTTGATAAGTAGCGATAAGTGCTCTTGGTTTATAATCTGGAGAATACACATCTTGTCCATAGAATTTGCTTTTGTAACTAAAGTTTAAAATACCAAATAATGTTGGCATCAAATCAATTTGAGACATTAAAACGGAATTCACTGAGGGCTTTGTTTCAGGATTATAAATGATAGCTGGAATTCGGTATTTGTCGACAGGAAGTTCTGTTTTTCCTGAACTTGAAGCACAATGATCTGCAAGAATTACAAAAATTGTATTTTTATACCAAGCTTGTTTTTTAGCCATAGCGAAAAATTGCTTTAAGGCATAATCGGTATATTTTACACCCCCTTCACGTGATCTTGGCAAATCAATTTTATTATCAGGATATGTAAAAGGTCTGTGATTGCTCACCGTCATCCAATGATTGAAGAATGGTTTCCCGGTTTTAGCTTCTTCATTCATCACTGAAATAGCTTTTTTAGCCATATCCTCATCACAAACTCCCCAAACATTTGAGAAAGTAATTTCTTCTGGCTTCAGTGTTTTTTTATCTACAATATCATATCCATTTCCGCTAAAGAAATCTTCCATATTGTCAAAATAAGCATCACCTCCATATAAAAATTTCACAGCATAACCTCTTTGTTTGAAAAGGTCTCCAGTTGAAAATTTATTTTTATTGTCTTTACGTTT
>JBDTNG010000146.1:0-4021 GCA_039933895.1 Flavobacterium sp.
AAAGCCTTTATCTTATCAGTTATTAATACAGAAACTAAACGTATAACTCAAAAAAGATTAAAGACCAAAAATGCACAATTGATAATCTATAAGAATAAACCGGTCTGTTAGCTACTTTTGGAACAAAATAATACATCAATCCCAAATATGGTGTAGTCAAGAAAAATGCCACTGCGTTGTGACCATACCACCATTGTACTAATGCATCCTGAACTCCTGCGTAAACGGAATAACTTTTCATTGCGCTCACAGGCAATTCTAAACTATTGAAAATATGCAAAACAGCAACTGTTACAAACGTGGCAATGTAAAACCAAATCGCAACATACAAATGGCGCTCTCTTCTTTTTATAATTGTACCAATCATATTGATACCAAACACAACCCAGATTAAAGCTATCGCAATATCTATAGGCCATTCTAATTCGGCATATTCCTTAGAAGTACTGTATCCTAATGGTAAAGAAATTGCTGCAGCAACAATTATTAATTGCCAACCCCAAAAATTAAGTCTACTTAAAAAATCACTATACATTCTCGCTTTTAATAATCGCTGAAGTGAATAATAAATTCCAGCAAACATTGCGTTTCCTACAAATGCGAAAATCGCAGCATTGGTATGTAAAGGTCTTAATCTTCCATAACTTAACCACGAAATTCCATCGGTTAAATTAGGGAAAAGATAAAAGAAGGCTTCCAAAAGCCCTACTGACATTGCCACTACTCCAAAAATAATGGTAGCGTAAATGAACATCTTTACAATTTTGTTGTCATAATAAAACTGTTGCATTTCCATAAATAATAGTTGTTAATTGGTTTAAAAGTTTCAGGTAATATTTAGTTTGAATGTTTTATAAAGCTTCAGTATCCTCAATTTTGGGAGCTTCCACTTTAGTATGAATCAATTCATCATCAAAAAGCATTCGAACAGAAGGTGTATAATCATCATCATATTGTCCTTTTTTTACTGCAAAAACGAAGGCAATAAAAAAAAGAATAGCTACGACAATACTAATTGATATAAGTAAATAGATAACGCTCATACTACTTGTTAATTTAGTTAACAAAAATACTTTATTGTCTTTTTCTAAAATATGACATTTATCATGTTTTAAAAAAGCATTAAAAAAATTATAATAAAAATATCTATTTTAGTTTTTTTGCGTAATAACTACTCATAATAGTAACAAAACTAACAATTGTTACCGTACTAAGAGGCATAATGATGGCCGCAACTAATGGTCGAAGGTTACCTGTTATTGCGAATGTTAAACCTACAAAATTATATACAATAGACAACGTAAAACTCATTTTAATTGTTGTAATGGCTTTTTTAGAAAGCTTTAAAAAATAATCTAATTTTTGAAACTCACCAGCATCAAGAATAGCATCGCAGGCAGGTGAAAAAACATTTACGTTTTCGGAAATTGAGATTCCAACGTTGCTTTGCGCCAATGCACCTGCATCGTTTAGTCCGTCACCTACCATCATTACATTTTTGCCTTCTAGTTGGAACTGCTTGATAAATTCTAATTTTTGTTCTGGTTTTTGATTAAAAACCAATTCAGTTCCTTGCGGCAAAAGATTTTCTAATGTTTCTCTTTCTCCTTCATTGTCTCCTGACAACACTTTTATTTGATAATTGGTTTTTAATTTTCTAAAGAGAGCTTCTAAACCATCTCTATATTGGTTATTAAAAACATACTTACCGTAATAAATACCCTCAATTTCTATATGAACTGTAGTTTGTTTTAAATTGTTTTCTTCCTGTTTTTGAACAAAAGAGGCCGATCCAATTTTTATTTGAGTTGCATCAATTTGAGCTTGAATTCCACTTCCGGCAATTTCATTAAAACTTGTCAATTTAAGCCTTTTAGATTCTGGCAAATAATCATATAACATTCTACTCAATGGATGATTTGAAGCTCGAAGTACACTTTTTAAAATCATCAAATTATCTTCGGAAATCATTTTTCCTTCATAGGAAATATTCGATTTCTTATTGGTTGTAATGGTACCTGTTTTATCAAAAACTATCGTATCTACTTTGGACAATTGTTCGATAACCAAAGCGTTTTTTAGATAAAATTTCTTTTTACCCAAAATCCTTAGAATATTCCCCATGGTAAATGGTGCTGTGAGCGCTAAAGCACAAGGACAGGCTACAATCAACACCGAAGTAAAAACATTAAAGGCAATATTAGCATCGATAAAAATCCAATATCCAAAAGATACAAAAGCGATTATCAGCAGCACTGGTGTAAAATACCTGCTAATTCTATCCGTGATGGATTTGTATTTTTCTTCTACATTCTTTTGAAAAACAGCGTTACTCCACAATTGCGTCAAATAACTTTGTGAAACTGAAAACAAGACTTCCATTTCAATTACTTTCCCGATTTGTTTTCCACCTGCGAATACTTTATCACCAGATTTTTTACTAACTGGTATCGCTTCTCCTGTGACAAAACTATAATCTATTTCGGCTTTTTCACTGATTAATATTCCATCTACTGGAATCAATTCTTGGTTTCTAACCACAATTCTATCTCCCTTTTGAATATCATAAATCGGAGTGCTTTCTTCGGTAAAATCTGCATTGATTCGGGTAATAGCAATTGGAAAATACGATTTAAAATCTCTTTCGAAACTTAAAAAATTATAGGTTTTAGTTTGAAACATTTTACCCAAAAGCATAAAGAAAATCAAACCAGTCAAACTATCAAAAAAACCCGAACCATAATCCATTATGATATCAAAAGTACTTCGAACAAAAAATATGATGATTCCTAAAGCAATTGGAATATCTATATTTAACATTCTTGATTTTATACTTTTATACGCTGAAATATAATAACCACTGGCTGAATATAAAAAAGAAGGCAAGGATAAAGCAAATATCAACCATCTGAAAAAAGGTTTGTAACTGTCTAACCAATATTCATTGATATCAAAATATTCCGGGAAAGAAAGCAACATAATATTCCCAAAACAAAAGAAAGCCAAACCTAATTTATACGTTAAACTCCTATCCACATTATTATTTCCCGTTTCGTAGTTTTCTAAACTAATATAGGGTTCATAACCTATCGAACTCAATAAATTTACAATGGTTTTGAGTGAAACGAGTTCAGGATTGTAGGTAATTCGCACTTGTTTTTGAGGAAAATTAACTTGCGAAGTACTAATCCCCTTTTGGAGACGTTGCAAGTTTTCGAGAATCCAAATACAAGAACTGCAATGTATGTGTGGAATACTCAACGAAATTATAGCTGTATTATCTTCTTTGAATTCCAAAAGTTTTGCAACAATACTTTCGTTATCTAAAAAGTCGTATTTACCACTTATATCAAGAGGCGTAGCACCTGGTGATTTTTCGAAATCATAATAACAGGTCATTTCGTTAAGACTAAAAATTTCATAAACGGTTTTACATCCGTTGCAACAGAATACTTTATCGTCAAAAACAATTTGATCTTCCTCAATACTATCTAGACCACAATGGAAACAGTGTTGTGTATCCATAAAATAATTCATTTTAAAAAGAACAAAAGTAACAAGAGAGTTACATATTTAAATGATATTTATCATATAAATTTGTAGATTTGCAATAACACGATTTAAACTTTTCCCCATATGAGTAAATGTGAACAATGTATAGTAAGACAGTTTAGTGCTATTAAAGCACTAAATAAGGATGAGCTTATAAAACTTTCCGAATGCAAGACTTCATATACAATTAAGAAAGGGGAACCTATTTTTGAAGAAGGTGATAGTGTAAATGGCATTTACTGTGTTACAACCGGAGTTTGCAAAATGTCTAAATTGAGTTCAAATGGAAAAGACCAAATAGTAAAATTAGTTAAAGCTGGCGAATTACTAGGACAACGTTCTATGATTAGTGATGAACCTGCAAACTTAAGCGCTGTTGCTCTTGAGGATATGGAAGTTTGTTTTATTCCAAAAAGTGAAGTAATGGGTATGTTCGATCACAACAACCAGTTTTCTCTAAACATGATGA
>JBDTNG010000147.1:0-4222 GCA_039933895.1 Flavobacterium sp.
TTCTTGGTATGTTTGGTTATTTCGTCTTGCATGGGTTTAATGAAGAATGTTAAGTTTTATGGATTTTGATAAATGGTTGATATATTAAAAAACGTTACATCTTGTCCTGATACATTTTAATTTCATCGCGCAATTTGGCTGCCTGCATAAAGTCTAAATCTTTGGCTGCTTTTTCCATGCCTTTGCGTAGATCACGGATTCTCTTTTCGATTTCAGGTTTGGTGAGGTACAAGCTTTCCGGTTCAGCTGCTTTCAACGCCTGATTTTCGAAGTATTGAGAAGAAACTGAATTTTTATTTAAAACATTACCCAAGCTTTTGTTTAAAGCTTTTGGTGCTAAACCGTGCTTGGTATTGTAATTAATCTGTTTTTCTCTACGATAATTGGTTTCATCGATGGTTTTTTGCATACTTGCCGTAATCTTGTCACCATACATAATTGCTTTACCATTTACGTTACGTGCAGCACGACCAACGGTTTGTGTAAGTGAGCGGTGACTGCGTAAAAAGCCCTCTTTGTCGGCATCTAAAATAGCCACTAAAGATACTTCAGGTAAATCCAACCCTTCTCTTAAAAGGTTTACCCCAATTAAGACATCAAAAATACCTTTACGCAAATCCTGCATGATTTCCACACGCTCTAAAGTATCCACATCACTGTGAATGTATCGGCAACGAATGGAAACTTTAGTTAAATATTTAGTTAGTTCTTCCGCCATACGTTTGGTTAAGGTGGTGACCAAAACACGTTCGTCGACTTCACAACGCTGTTGAATTTCTTCGATTAAATCGTCAATTTGGTTCAAACTCGGACGCACTTCAATCACTGGATCCAATAAACCTGTAGGGCGAATTACCTGTTCAACATAAATCCCTTCCGATTTTTGTAATTCATAATCGGCAGGAGTTGCCGAAACATAAATCACTTGATTTTGCATGGCTTCAAATTCTTCAAACTTCAACGGACGGTTATCCATAGCAGCTGGGAGTCGGAAACCATATTCCACCAAATTCTCTTTACGGCTTCGGTCACCGCCATACATGGCATGGACCTGAGAAATGGTCACGTGACTTTCATCAATTACCATTAAAAAATCCTTAGGAAAATAATCAATTAAACAGAAAGGACGCGTTCCTGGTAAACGACCGTCCAGGTAACGTGAATAATTTTCAATTCCGGAGCAATAGCCTAATTCGCGAATCATTTCCAAGTCGAAATTGGTACGTTCTTCCAGTCTTTTTGCTTCCAGATGTTTACCAATTTCCTTAAAATAATCGACTTGTTTAACCAAATCCTGCTGAATTTCCCAAATGGCATTTTGAAGGACATCGGGAGAAGTTACAAACATATTGGCTGGATAAATGGTCAGTTTTTCATATTTTTCTAAGACCTGAGATGTTTTGGCATCAAAAGCTTCAATTTCTTCAATTTCATCACCAAAAAAGTGCACACGAAACGGTTCGTCTCCATAACTTGGGAAAATATCAACTGTATCACCTTTGATTCTAAAAGTACCAGGAGTGAATTCGGCTTCCGTTCGGGAGTATAAACTTTGCACCAGACGGTGTAATAATTTGGTCCTTGAAATCACTTGATTTTTTTCAATGGAAACCACATTTTTCTGAAATTCGACGGGATTTCCAATTCCGTACAAACACGAAACCGAAGCGACTACCAATACATCTCTACGCCCTGATAATAGGGCAGAAGTAGTGCTTAAACGCATTTTCTCCAGTTCTTCATTGATAGACAAATCTTTCTCAATAAAAACGCCAGTAACAGGAATAAAAGCTTCCGGTTGGTAATAATCATAGTAGGATACAAAGTATTGCACCGAATTATTGGGGAAAAACTGCTTGAATTCAGAATACAATTGCGCAGCTAAAGTCTTGTTGTGTGCTAAAACCAGTGTTGGTCGTTGAATTTCTTCAATAACATTAGCCACTGTAAAAGTTTTTCCTGAACCAGTAACACCGAGTAAGGTTTGGTATTTTTCACCATTAATAATACCTGCGGCTAATTTTTCAATCGCCTGTGGCTGGTCACCGGTAGGTTTGTATTCGGAAACGACTTCGAATTTCATTTGGTTAAGTTGCAAAAGTTCAGAAACGCTAAGTTACAAAGTAAAATTTGAAATAGAAATTATCCTTTTTTATTATTTAAGAAAATCAAGAACAGCTTTATTTACCGCTTGGGATTGGTCAATACTTATGAAATGACCAGCATTTTTTATAATTTCAGTTTTGCAATTGGGTAAAAACTTTTTGGCATCGATTAAACTTTCATTGGAATTAATGATATCATGATCACCAATAAGAACCAAAACAGGACTATTTATTTTTTTTAAATCGTCATTTGAAAAAGGCTGCAACTGTAAAAAATCCGAACTAGATTTGGTGTGTTTGTTACCCAGATAAAACTGGTTTTTATACACTGGATTTATGTTGTAGGGATAAAACGAAAAAGCTTCTAAAGTCTTATTTAGTCTTTTTCTGGTTGGAAACACTTTCAGAAACAAAGCAGATGATGCTTTTCCGGTCTGATCTATTCCCTTGAAGGTTTGTGCTGGACTGAGCAGGATAAGTTTATCGATTTTATTATTATCTTGTGTTGCTAGTAAAGTGGCTAGCCAACCGCCTTTGGAAGCGCCAATGAGATCTATTTTTTTGAGTTTATAATGATTAAAAATTTCATTGTACCACATTACAATTTCTTCTTTTGAAAGCGATTTTTCGACAGATTGTGATTTTCCGACTTCGTTCAAAAAATCGATAGCATATACCCGATGATTTTTTGACAGCGCTTTAATATTGGGAAACCACATTGTGGATGTAGCGTCCATTCCGTGAAGCAATACCAATGGAGCAGCTTCTGTTGGTCCCGCTATAATTATATGCGCTTTTCCAAAGCTTGTTTGAATGTCTTCTTCCTGATAGGGAGCATCCCAAAGCAGTAATGATTTGTTGTAGGAATTGATATAGGTTTTTTTTTGCTTTTTACTTTTAAAAACATAATCTTTTTCCTTAGTAGCGGCACAACTTACCAGAAAAAAAAGTACAATGACTTTGATGAATAATTTTTGCATAATTAGGAAGTTGAATATGAATAAAACTACTCTTAATTAAAAAAATTACTGTATCACGATTTCAATAAAATGTATCAAAATTCCGATGTCAAAAAGAAAGTTTTTTAAAACTTCCAATTTTTTTGTTGTGCTTCGCTCAAAAAAGTCCAGGCTATAATTCGGCTAATTTTTTGGCCCTGAGCCATGTCAATGGTTTTAATTTCAACGGCGCCAACTTTATTTAAAAGCTTGTAAATACGGGGAAGATTTTCTTTTTTGGAAACTAAAGTCGTAAACCAAAGCACTTGCATAGGGTATTTGGCGCTTTCATAAATCATTTCGGTAACAAAACCTATTTCGCCACCATCACACCATAATTCGGCGTTTTGACCTCCAAAATTCAGCACTGGTGCTTTTGTTCTGGTGTTTTGTAAGTTGTTGACTTTTCGGGTTGTGGCTTTATTGGCTTCTTCTGCGGAAGCGTGAAAAGGCGGATTGCAAATGGTAAACGTAAATTTATCTTCTGAAGTGATGATATTTTTGAAAATAAATCGTGATTCAGTCTGCAATTGTAAACTGATTGGATCTATTAATTTTGGATTGTTTTGGATTATTGTTTTACAATTCTGAATGGCATTTTCGTCGATATCAGTACCCACGAAACTCCAATCGTAAGCTGAATTTCCAATAATTGGGTAAATACAATTGGCACCAATTCCAATATCTAAACCTTGAACAGTCATGCCTTCCGGAATAATTCCATTGTTGCTTGACGCTAGTAAATCGGCTAAGTAATGAATATAATCGGCTCTTCCGGGAATAGGAGGACAAAGATAATCTTCTGGGATATCCCAGTTTTGAATGTCATAGTACGAAACCAATAATGCCTTGTTGAGTGCTTTAACTGCTTCAGGATTACTGAAGTCTATTGTTTGCTTCACCTGTTCGCTATTGCTCGAGTCCACTAGGTGTTCATTTACACTAACAAACTTTTTTAATTCGGGGCAGCTGGCAATCAATTTTTCAAAATCGTATCGAGAGCGGTGCGGATTTCTTGGGTGTAAACTTGTTTTTTCGAGTACTATTTTTGGTTTCATTGTCTTTAAATTCGGGTGCAAAGGTAGTGATTTTGAAGTTACTATCTCTTTTGTTCTGATC
>JBDTNG010000148.1:0-5866 GCA_039933895.1 Flavobacterium sp.
CCCGTGGTTATGGACGTTGTAAACGAAATGGGAGCTATCATGGAACACCAAGAAAATATAATGACTGATAAGAACATTTCTTTTGGAAGTGGTTTAATTAGCGGTGTTTATATTATCCATTTTAACCAAGGTGGGAAGCAATTTTCGACAAAAGTTGTGAAGCAATGATTTTAAATAAGCTTAAAAGAAGAGCAATAATCATTTTGGTGGTTATTGCTTTTTTTGTTTAAGACAAAAGAGAGCATTCAAATTAAACAACTTATTGCTATAATTATGTAAAAGATTTCAGGATTGAATGACTGAAATTTGGAAGATAAAATTCAGTTTATGAAAAATTCAATCTTGATTATAAGCCTTGTAATAAGTATCGTTTTATGTTCTTGTAAAGAAAAAACACAAAAGGAAACTAAAAAACTTCCGGAACGCAAACAACCGAAAGAGGTCTTGTATCATTTGGAAAACACCAAAGAATGGCTGGCAGCAAACACTGGAGTTGGAGTCAACACACAGCTTTCCATTGTGATCGCTGTAAATAGAACGGATAAAGCAAATCTTGTGAAAATGGATTCGATATTGGTTCCTTCTGACCGAAGTGGTGATGTTGCCTATTACCTTCCGTTTCCCTTTGAAGTTCCCTATTTGAAGGACGTCAACAAGATTATTTTCTTTTCTTATCCGACACAAACTTTTGGGGCTTACGAAAACGGGATTCTGGTTTATACAGGACAAACCAATATGGGCAGAAAAAACGACCCTTCGCCTACGGGACTTTTTTACACCAATTGGAAAGCTGAAAAAACCACAAGTACCTTCAATGATGAGTGGGATTTGCTTTGGAATTTCAATATTGCAAATAAGTTGGGTGTAGGGTGGCACCAATACGAATTGCCAGGGTATCCTGCTTCACATTCGTGTTTGCGACTGCAGGAAAAAGACGCTTGTTATTTGTACACTTGGGCTGACCAATGGGTTTTAGCCGATGCAGAAACGGTGCAAGTTAAAGGTACTCCAGTAATTATTTTTGGGAGTTATGATTTTAGTGCTCCAAAGCCTTGGTTGCAGTTGGTTGCTAATCCCCATGCTTTGGACATTTCTGCTGCTGAAATAGAAAAACAAACGGCATCCTATTTAAGTAAAATACTGTCTCAACAGAAAGTCAGAGTTGCTTTTGAAAGCCAAAAAAAGTAAAAACATAAAAAAGCCACAGAGAATGTGGCTTTTTTATGATATAATTTAAGAATTCTAAAGTGTTCTTATTTTTTATAGACATTATTCGTTGGATTTATATCGGCCATTAAACCACTTGGGTCAATTACGATAGCTGTAATGTCACCTTTAGTTTTGTTGATGGTAAATTCAAATGTAGGATAAGCCCAATCCCAGCCTTCTAAAACAGTTCTTTTTACATTAGGAAAAGGATTGTCCTTTGTCCAACGCATTAAAGTTTGTGGAATGTAAAAACTCTCTTTACTTCCATCTTCATAAGTAACCATAATATCCAAAGGCATTGGCATTCTACCGATGCGTTCCAAAGTAATTTTGGTCGTTTGTATGTAATCTTCAACCGATTTAATGCCGTAATCGATGGTGTTGGTGGTTTTGGTCCAATCGTTCAAATACCAGTCTAAATTAGCCCCTGAAACTTTTTCAGCGGTATGTTTGATGTCATTTGGAGTTGGGTGTGTCAGTTTATAATCAGCATAATAACGTTTTAAAGTTTTCATGAAATTTTCTTTCCCAAGCATATATTCCAATTGTGTTAAGAAAATATTCCCTTTGCTGTACGCGTCAATACTATAACTTCTGTTTTCGTCATAACGATCAGAATGTGTCGATTGCGGTTGTTCTTTGCCTGATTTTACCAATGCAAAGTACCCAGCATAAGAATCAGCATGTGGATTTTCTACTTTTTTATCTGCAATTTCGTTCAAGCCATAATTTTCTAACCAAGTAGCAAAACCTTCATCCATCCAACTGTTTTTACTTTCGTTGGAAGCCAAAATGTGCTGAAACCATGAGTGCGCCATTTCGTGAGCAGTAACGCCAATTAGGCCTTCCAGAGTTCCTTCTCCAAGGATTAAAGTACACATGGCATATTCCATACCACCGTCACCACCTTGAATTACCGAATATTGATCGTAAGTATATTTGCCAACGGTTTTGTTGTAAATTTCCATCAATTGAACGGTTTTCGGTTGTAGCGCTTTCCAGTTTTCAATTATTTTTGGATTGTTTTTGTATAAGAAATGTAGCGTTGCGCCACCAGGAACCTGAACCACATCATGCAAATAGTTTTTATCGGCTGCCCAAGTAAAATCATGCACATTTGGCGCTATAAAATGCCAAGTCAATGTTTTGGTTTTCTTTGGATAATTTACAGTAACACCAGGATCTTGATAGTTGTAACCAATTTCATTTTTGTTTTGTAAATAACCACTTCCACCTAAAATATATTTTTTATCGATGGTGATATTGACATCAAAATTTCCCCAAACACCGTGAAATTCACGAGCAATGTAAGGATCTGCTTGCCAACCTTCATAATCGTATTCGGCCATTTTTGGATACCATTGCGACATAGAAAGTTCAACACCTTCTTTGTTATTTCGGCCAGAACGACGAATTTGAACAGGTGATTGTCCGTCAAAATCTAAGGTAAATGTAGTTGAGGTATGAGGCAATAATGGTTTTGCCAAATCTACTTCTAGAATGGTACTTACGACTTTGTTTTTTAACTCGACACCATCTTGTTTCAGATTTGAAATTTTCAGATAGCCAATTTCATTTGGTTTTAAAGTCGAAATTCTACTTTCCTTCGTTTCTTTATCACCTATCTTAACTTTGGTTACCATTCTTCCGTCAGGATCTTTTATCGATTTTAATCGGGCATCCATTGGGCTATTCGGTTGAAAAGCATTGTTGTACAAATGATAATATACACGGTATAAAGTGTCAGGAGAATTATTGGTGTAAACCAAAGTCTGTTTTCCTTTGTATTGATAGGTTTTCACATCCATGGCAACGTCCATTTTGTAATCAACATGTTGTTGCCAATAACCAGGATTGGGATTATTTTGAGCGAAAATTCCGCTGAAGTTTAACAATGAAAGTAATAGTATTTTTTTCATGGGTAATAAAATAAGAATCAAAAAAGAACCACAAAGGCCATTCAAAATAGAACAGACTTTGTGGTTTTAAAGATACTATAAAATGATTTATTTTTTTGCAGTCATTTTTTCAGCCAAAACCAAAGCATTGTAAGCATTTACAATTTTACCTGATTTTGAAATTTCAGCTAAAGTAGTTTGTGTTCCTTGTTGACCAGCCAAATTTACTTTAGCAGTAATTGGTGTTCCAGAATCCATAATGATATGTTTTACCTGAGAAGCAGTCAAACTTGGGTAGTAAGAACGGATTAATGCCGCAACACCAGCAACATTTGGAGAAGCCATTGAAGTTCCTTGCAAATATTCATAAGTATTGTTAGGCGTTGTAGCATAAATTTTTACTCCTGGAGCAAAAATATCTACATTTTCTTTACCATAGTTAGAGAACTCAGCCATCATTGAAGCGCCATATTCGTAGTTTAAAGCTCCAATAGTAATTACGTTGTCTGCATATTCAGGGTTTTTACCGTCTGCATCGTTAGGGAAATTTGTCGCTACATCAATATCTTCAGCATCATTTCCTGCTGCATGAACAAACAATACATCTTTTGAAGCGGCATATTTGATAGCATCGTAAACCCATTGTCTGTTTGGAGAAAAACCTTTTCCAAAACTTCCGTTGATTACCTTTGCACCATTATCAACTGCATAACGTATAGCCAATGCGATATCTTTGTCGTACTCATCACCATTTGGCACGGCACGGCAAGACATGATTTGTACATTGTTTGAGGCAATTCCGTCGCCTCCTTTGTTATTGTTTTGAATGGCAGCAATAATTCCGGCAACGTGTGTTCCGTGTTTAGCGCTTTCTTTTTTAGGACCGATAACGTTATTGTTTCCGTACTTAGTATCGGTCATATCGTAAGGATTATCTCCTACGATTTTACGTCCGTTAAACTCTGTGTTTAAGTTGTAATTCAATTGATCATAAACATATTCTTTGTATTCTTCCATTTGAGCATCAAATTCTGCTTTTGGAGTAGAAGATAAGATTTGAGTCATCATCCCTTTGTATTGAAGTAACGTAGGGTCTGTAGTTTGAATTCCTTTTACATCTTCTAAAGTATAATTTTCTTTCTTTAAATTTTCTTTGATGGCTTTAATACCAGCTAAGATGAAATCCAATTGTTTTTTTTGTGGCTCAAGATCTGCTTTCTTTTTTTCCAATTCAGCCAATGCATTTTCGTATTGAACAGAACCATCATTTCCTTTTTTTACGATTCGAGTCAATTCTAATTGTTCGTTATCAGCGTCACCTAAGAAATTCCAACCATGAATATCATCAATAAAACCATTGTTGTCATCGTCTTTTTTGTTTCCAGCAATTTCTTTAGGGTTGGTCCAGATTTCTCCTTTCAAATCTTCATGTTCGATATCTATTCCAGAATCTACAATACCCACAATTACTTTTGTTCCTTTTTTACCTTTTAATAATTGAGCATATGCTTTATCAACACTCATTCCAGGAACAGTGTCTTTTGCTAAATCTAAATGACTCCAGCGTTTTAAATCTTTTTCGGCAAGCTTAGTGGTTTTTAAAGGAAGCGCATCAATATTGGCAACGTTAGTACTCATAACGGCCTTAGTGCCACCACAACTAGCTAGCACCATGGCTGCTATTACTCCAGAAAAATAAATTGGTCTTAAAATTCTCATACTCTTGTTTTTATTTGGTGTAAAAATCTACATTATTCTCACAAAGTTATCTTTTTTAACAATATTTTTACACTTTGGTTCAAAAATTATGTTTTTGATTTGAGCCATTTGATAGTTTCTTCGGCTATTTTGTAATTAAAGTTGTCTTTGGCATATTGTTGCTCTTTGAAATTTTTCGCAGCTTCTGTCCAATCTTTGCTTTTCATCATGAAATGATCCAATCCCGTAATGGTAATCCATGTCGCTGCATTAGGATGTTTTTCGTTGATGGTTTTTTGTGTTAACATGGGCTCAACCAATGAACATTGTTCATAATCAGAACCGCCATGTAAAATTAAAACTGGACATTTTACTTCTTGCCAGCTTTTGGCCAAATCTAACGAGTCCAATTGTTGCCAGAATTTCCAAGATCTTCCCCACATGTTAGTGCTTCCTTTAACATAATTCAATTCGGAAATCACGATGTCTTTGTATTCAGGAATAGCAACTAATTCTTCAGGAGATTTTTTCAACACAAAAAACTCAAAATATATCTTTTGAATTATTCTAGTGAAGTCTTCCGTTTGCTGGTAACTTAATCCATCTAATAAAGGTTTTTGCACGCGATGCATTTCTAGTAAAAACTCGCTCCATGGTCTGAAAACCGAGCCAAAAATCATCACGCCTTTCGGATTGTGTAACTTAGCAACTTCAGGAGCAATGGTGCCGCCCATGGAATGTCCCCAAATAAATAAATTGGATTTGTCTACAAATGGAAGTTGCTCCATGTATTTGTAACCTAGGTCAAAACTTTCAATGTCAGTGGCTATATCTACCTCAGCACAAGGCTTACAACCAAAACTGTCTCCCATTCCTGATTTTTCAATAGTGACTACTGCAAATCCGTTTTTCAACCATTCGTCGATTAACTTTCCATTGTAACTTTTACTGTAATTTTCGATACTTCCACAACCATAACCCGGAATCAATAAAATGCAAGGGACATTTACTTTTCCTTTTGGTTTTCGGGTTAATGTTCTTAAATACCCATTTTTGAATTT
>JBDTNG010000149.1:0-29449 GCA_039933895.1 Flavobacterium sp.
GCAGATCATTTTTGTGCCGGTGCATGTCATTTTGAACCGGTGCACTAAGTCGGTACAGGTCAAAAAACTGCCAGTATCAAAAGAATTAATGAAGATTAAATCGCTTATTTTTTAAGGAGTCTCGCTTTCATTTTGCTGAAAAACTCAGGGGTAACGCCAATGTAAGAAGCGATTTGTTTCTGTGGAAGACAATGAATTAAATCGGCATATTTTTTAGAGAATTTATCATAGCGTGCTTCGGCTGTGAAAGTCATGTTGTCTATCATACGCTGTTGATTGGCAACGAGTGAATTCTCAATTAGAATTCTAAAGAAACGCTCCATTTTAGGAACTTCAGCAAATAATTTCTCTTGATTTTCTTTGGAAAGTAAAATCACTTCTACATCTTCATTGACTTCAATATAAGAATGTCCGGGACGTTGTGATAAATAACTGTACATATCAGCAATCCACCAGCCGGGACAGGCAAAACTTACTACGTGTTCGACACCATTTTCATCCATGGTGTAGTTACGAAGAATACCTTTGGTTACAAAAAAAGAATGGGTGCAAATTTCACCTTCTTTGAGTAGAATCGCTTTTGTTTTGTAATGTTCTATTTGGGTTAAAGCCAAAACATGTTCCTGCTCATCTGTAGTGAGGGAAACATGTTTGGCAATATTTTCAAGCAATAAATTCAAAATTATTTTTTCTTTTCAGTAACCTGAGGCAATAATTTAAAAGAACTTGCTTTAAATCGGTCATTGACAACAACGCCAACAACTTCTGCTTTACGAATGGTGGAGCAGAATCCATCTTCGGCATGAGCATCACCGTGTTTGTGAATATCGGTTCCGTCAACAAAATAAGTTTTCCCATCGATGCGAACTGCAAGATCACAACCGTTGGCTTTCATACCAAATTGGCATTGACCACAAGAAGCTTCTACGATTTGAGTTTTTGGTTTTTCCTGGGCACTTGTTACTAAAGCAACAAATAAGCAAAATAAAGAAAGTATTTTTTTCATAAGTTAAGGATTTACTGTAACTAAGGTAGCAGTTTTTTTAGCACGCTCTACAATTTCTTCAATAGAGGTATCTAAAGTATCGTTGGTTAAAACAACGCCCATTCTTCGGTAAGGTCGTGAAGTAGGTTTCCCAAAAAGTCTAAAATCGGTTTTAGATAAAGCGGCTACATTTTCAATTCCCGTGAATGTTGGATTTTCAGAATTCTCAGAAGCTAAAATTACAGCACTTGCTCCGGCTTTTTCCAATGTAATTTCTGCAATAGGTAAACTTAAAACGGCACGCAAATGCAATTCGAATTCATTAAAATTTTGTGTTCCTGCTAAAGTGACCATTCCTGTATCGTGTGGGCGAGGCGATAATTCTGAGAAATAAACACCTTCGTTCGTTAAGAAAAATTCTACACCAAAAAGTCCTGCACCACCTAAGGCTTCGGTTACTTTTCGAGCCATATGTTGTGCTTCTATCATGTCTTTTTCAGAAACTCTTGCTGGTTGCCAGCTTTCTTGATAATCACCACGTTCTTGACGGTGACCAATTGGTGCGCAAAAAAGAGTAGGATTATTATTTTGAGTTACGGTCAGTAAAGTAATTTCAGAGTTGAAGTTTACAAAAGCTTCAACGATGACTTCCACGACATCACCTCGAGAACCTTCTACGGCATATTTCCATGCTTTTTCAATATCTTCATTCGATTTGATGGTCGATTGGCCTTTGCCTGAAGAAGACATTAATGGTTTTACTACGCATGGCATTCCAACTTCTGAAACTGCTTTTTGCAATTCGTCAGCGGAAGTTGCATAACGGTAATTGGCGGTTTTTAAACCCAAATCTTTGGAGGCCAAATCGCGAATGGCTTTTCTGTTCATTGTGAAATTGGCTGCTTTCGCAGAGGGCACAACAGTGATACCTTGTTTTTCATAATCGTAAAAACGTTCGGTTCTGATGGCTTCAATTTCAGGGACAATAAAGTCGGGTTGGTGTTTGGCTATAATGCGGTCTAATGCTTCGCCATCGAGCATGTTGATGACTTCAAAGCCGTGCGCTACCTGCATGGCTGGTGCATTTTCGTAACTATCGACAGCAATGACTGTTTGACCTATTCTTTGTGCTGCGATAACAAATTCTTTTCCTAATTCTCCGGAACCAAGTAATACTATTTTGGACATTTTTGTTTGGTTAGTAGTTTGTGTTTGCGTGAGGGATTGAAGTGGAAATCCTTTTTCTTTTTTTAAAGAAAAAGATTGCAACAAAAAGCCCGACCGCCTTTTCGGCGGACACGCCCAAATTTAATAAAAAAAGCCCCAAGAAATCTTGAGGCTTTATATTATTTATGCTAAAACTTCGGTGGTTGTTATCGCTTCTTTTATTCTTCGAATAGCTTCAGTAAGAATTTCTTCGCTCGTTGCGTATGAAATTCGGATGCAGCTTGGATTTCCAAAAGCATCTCCAGTTACTGTTGCTACATTGGCTTCGGCTAATAAATACAAAGAAAAATCATCTGCATTGTTGATTGTTGTTCCTCTTAATGTTTTTCCAAAGAAAGAAGAAACATCTGGGAATACATAAAATGCACCTTCAGGAACATTTAATTTCATCCCTGGAATTTCTTTGATTAAGCCTACCACTAAATCTCTACGACTATGGAATGCTTTTACCATATCATTTAATACGCTTGGATCTGCGTCTACTGCCGCTATAGTAGCGCGTTGTGCAATACTGTTAGCGCCACTGGTTACTTGACCTTGCATTTTGGTACATGCTTTTGCGATTGTTTCGTTGGCACCAATGTATCCAATTCTCCAACCTGTCATAGCGAATGCTTTGGCAACACCATTTACGGTAATAGTTCTGTCGAACATACCTGGAATAGAAGCAATGCTGCAAAAAGTCCCTGAGAAATTAATGTGTTCGTAGATTTCGTCTGAAACGACAAAAATATTTGGGTATTTTTCTAAAACCTGAGCTAACGCTGTTAATTCTTCACGATTGAAAACAGAACCACTTGGATTACATGGAGAACTGTACCAAACCATTTTGGTTTTAGGTGTAATAGCTGCTTCTAATTGTGCTGCTGTGATTTTGAAATCTGTTTCAACAGAAGTAGGAACTTCTACAGGAATTCCACCGGCTATTTTGATAATTTCGTAATAACTTACCCAATATGGTGCAGGAAGAATTACTTCATCACCAGGGTTAATCATTACTTGTGCAATATTGTATAAAGATTGTTTTGCTCCAGTAGAAACAACAATGTTTGCAGGTTTGTACTCTAAATTATTGTCTCTTTTGAATTTGCGACAAATAGCTTCTTTTAAATCGGCATAACCTTCTACAGGAGTATAAGTACTGTAGTTTTCATCAATGGCTTTTTTGGCTGCTTCTTTGATAAAATCAGGCGTGTTGAAATCAGGTTCCCCTAAACTTAAACTGATAATATCAATGCCTTGGGCTTTTAACTCTCTTGCTTTTGCTGCCATAGCTAAAGTTTGAGAAGTAGAAAGATTGTTAATTCGATCTGAAAGAAAATTCATAGTAGTTAGTAGTATTATATTAGTAGTTGCGTTGTTGTGTCCTTTTTATGCTAAAGACATTGGTTTTTCTCCTAATGTTTTTAAATGTTTGAAATGTGCAATAACAGCACTCCACATGGTTGTATATTCGTAGTATGGCAAATCACATTCCTGAGCAGTTTGTTTTACAATTTCTGCAATTTTTCCATAATGAACATGGCTGATATTTGGGAAAATATGGTGCTCAATTTGGTGATTTAATCCACCAGTATACCAGTTAACCACCCAGCTTTTAGGAGCAAAGTTTGTTGTAGTAAACAATTGGTGAATGGCCCAAGTGTTTTCGATTTCTCCTTCTTCGTTTGGAAGTGGATTTGAAGTGTCTTCAATAATATGTGCCAATTGAAATACAATACTTAAGATTAATCCTGCTGTATAATGCATGATGAAGAATCCAATAAGGACTTTCCACCACGTGATTCCAACTAAAAGAGGCAATACAATCCAAAATCCGAAATAAACGATTTTTGAAATCACTAAGCCAGTCCATAATCTCTTAGTATTTGGAAAATCACCATATGATAATTTTCTTTTTAGGTAACCACCCATTTGTTTGAAATCGGTTGTTAAAGACCAATTGATCGTTAACAATCCATATAAAAATATAGAATAGATGTGTTGAAATTGATGAAAGCTATACCATTTTGCTTCTTTTGTAAAACGAATTACTCTACCAGCATCAAGGTCTTCATCGTGTCCAGGAATGTTCGTATATGTATGGTGTAAAACGTTATGTTGTACTTGCCAGTTATATACATTTCCAGCTAGAATATAAATACTTCCACCCATGATTTTGTTTAACCAAAGTTTAGAAGAATAAGAGCCGTGATTTCCATCGTGCATTACATTCATTCCTACGCCAGCCATTCCTATACCAATTATGATAGACAGAAGAAAGTTTACCCAGTAAGGCATGTCAATAAAAAGAATTAAGAAAAAAGGAACTAAAAACAATGTAAACATAATTACAGTTTTTAAGTGTAATTTCCAGTTACCAGTTTTTTGAAGATTATTTTCTTTAAAATATGTATTTACTCGCGCATTTAAAGTTCTAAAAAACTTCATAGAATCATTACGAGCAAAAGTTGGGTGCGTTGTATTCATAAATTTTTTAATAATCCACAAAGTTAATTATTAAAAAAGTTTATCCAATAAGTTTAACGATTTTTTGTTTCCAAAAGCTGTACTTTTGCATAAAATTATGACCAATGGAAGAAATACTAAAGTATTTTCCTAATCTATCTGAAGGACAAATCGCACAATTTAAAAAATTGGAAGGATTGTATCAGGATTGGAATGCTAAAATTAACGTCATTTCCAGAAAAGATATTGATGAACTATACGTAAAACACGTTTTACATTCTTTGGCTATTGCCAAAATACAACCTTTTGAACCAGGGACTTATGTGCTTGATGTTGGAACTGGCGGTGGGTTTCCTGGAATTCCGCTAGCAATACTTTTTCCAGAAACACGTTTTTATTTGATTGATGTTATTGCTAAGAAAATTAAGGTAGTGCAAGCTGTTGCTGATGCTTTGGAACTTAAAAATGTAAAAGCAGAACAAATGCGTGCCGAAAATGTAAAAGGGGATTTCGATTTTATTGTGAGTCGCGCCGTAACAAACATGCCTGATTTTGTTTCTTGGATTAAAGAGAAAATCAAAAAACAATCAAAACACGAGTTGAAAAACGGAATTTTATATTTAAAAGGTGGAGATTTATCTGAAGAATTAAAAAATTTTCCAAAAGCCGAAGAATATAATATTTCAGATTTCTTTGAGCCTGAATTTTTTGAAACAAAGAAAGTAGTGCATTTACCTTTGAAATTTAAATTATAAAAAAAGCCCGAACGTATCGGGCTTTTTTGTTTTTATAAAAGAGATTATCCTAAAAACGGATATCTGTAATCTTCTGGTGTTACAAAAGTTTCTTTTATTGTTCTTGGAGAAACCCAACGCAATAAATTTTGTGCAGAACCGGCTTTATCATTTGTCCCTGAAGCTCTTGCGCCTCCAAAAGGTTGCATTCCAACAACCGCACCAGTTGGTTTGTCATTGATGTAGAAATTTCCAGCAGCGTTTTGTAATGCTACAGTTGCTTCTTCAATTGCATAACGATCCTGGCTGAAAATAGCACCAGTTAAAGCATATTCTGAAGTAGTATCTACCAATTTTAATGTTTCGTTCCATTTGGCATCTTCATACACATAAATGGTCATTATCGGACCAAAAAGTTCCGTTTCCATAGTAGCGTATTTTGGATTTGTAGTTACGATAACAGTTGGCTCAATAAAGTATCCTTTCGATTTATCGTAATTTCCACCAACGATGATTTCTGCATCAGCGTCTTTCTTCGCTTGATCGATAAAACTAGCCAATTTATCAAATGAACCTTCGTGAATTACGGCAGTTACAAAGTTGCTAAAATCTTCTGGAGAACCTTGTTTCATTGATTTAACATCGATGATTAATTGTTCTTTTACTGCTGGCCATAAACTTTGTGGGATGTAAGCTCTTGAAGCTGCAGAACATTTTTGCCCTTGGAATTCGAAAGCACCACGAGTAATTCCTGTCACCACTTGTTTTGCATTCGCACTTGGATGTGCCACGATAAAATCTTTTCCGCCTGTTTCTCCAACAATTCTTGGATACGTTTTGTAATGGTGAATGTTGGTTCCAATTTTTGCCCAAATGTCTTTGAAAACATTAGTTGAACCTGTAAAGTGAATTCCAGCAAAATCACGACTTGCTAAAACAGTATCTGTAATCATTAAAGCATCTCCAAAAACGACATTAATAACGCCGTCTGGAACTCCAGCTTCTTTGAAAACATCGATGATGATTTTTGCAGAAAAAACTTGACTATCACTTGGTTTCCAAATTACAACATTCCCCATTAACGCAGCACTTGCGGGAAGATTTGCAGCAATAGCGGTAAAGTTGAAAGGAGTAATAGCGTATACAAAACCTTCTAGAGGACGGTATTCTACTCTGTTCCAAACGTCTGAATTAGATGCTGGTTGGTCTTTGTAAATTTGTGTCATGAATTCTACGTTGAAACGCAAGAAGTCAATTAATTCGCAAGAAGCATCAATTTCAGCTTGGTGAATGGTTTTTGATTGCGCAATCATAGTTGCAGCATTGATTTTTGCTCTATAAGGTCCTGCGATAAGTTCGGCTGCTTTTAAGAAAATCGCAGCACGTTGTTCCCAAGCCATACTAGCCCATTTTGCTCTGCTTTCCAAAGCATTGGCAATGGCTTTTTCGATATGAGATTTTTCAGCTAAATGGTAAGTACCTACAATATGTTGGTGATCGTGAGGTGCCGACATGTTTCTGGTATTCCCAGTTTTAATTTCTTCACTTCCAATGTATAATGGAATGTCAATTTTTGAATTCCACATGGCTGTATAAGCGGCTTGAACTGCTGCTTTTTCTGGTGAATTTGGAGCGTACGCTTTTACGGGTTCATTAACCGCTTTGGGTATATTAAAAAATCCTTTTAACATGTTATTGAGATTGTTAGGTTGTTAGACTAATTTGATTTTATTAAATTGAATACAAAAGTACAAAGGAATATTCGATAATAGAAATATTAACTTTAAATTGGGTGTTGATTTTTATTCTGTTAGCACAGATAGTACCGAAGTTTCTGGAGGAATCTTTTCATTTTTTCTTTAAAAATAAAAGATTGAAATGGATAGCTGGAAAAAGCTCTCGAAAAAAATTAGTTTAAAGCAAAAGGTGCGCTAAGGCGGAAGGCCGGAACGATTACTTTGAATGCTTTTGTGGAGGTAAAATTGACCATATTGAAATGACCTTGCATGGTTCCGAAAGGAGAGCAAAGCAGACAACCAGAGCTGTAAGTGTGGGTTTCGCCTGGTTTTAAAACAGGTTTTTTACCAATTACACCTTCGCCGTCTACTACTTCAACGTCGTTTAGGGCGTCGAAAATTTCCCAATGTCTGGCCATAAGTTGTACAGAATCTTTGCTATGATTGTCGATGGTAATGTGATAACTGAAAGCAAAGTGCATTTTATGGTTTTTGAAGTAGGTTCCTTCAAAAGTAGTCAAGACTGAGATTTTTATTCCTCTTGTGATTTGAGTTACCATAATACTAATTTCTCTTTTACAAATTTAGAGATTTTATGAAAGCAAATACTTTATATTCTTGTTAAATTTTTAATTGGTTATGTTAACAGAACTTGCATCGCCTTTTCCAATCACCCTGTCGTATCTTTCACCATTGGCACGGTAGTAAACTATTGCAGTATATTTGTTTTCAGTTTCGTAATAATTTCCATCAATGGCATGTTTTTCATCGACTTTATTTTTTGAATCCAAAAGGGTGTAATCATAATTCACAAAGCCTTGTTTAATTAAAATGGCTTTTTCAAAAACACCTTTTTCAGCATTATAATCCATTTTGTTTTCTGGAGTTAACGCATTGTTGTTGAACATTCCTGTGATGTAAATGTTACTATCTGCTGGATAATTCAACGCAAAAAGTCTAAAATATACCCAAGTATAATCTGCTTCTACCTCACTGTTTTGTGCGGTAAAATTTTTTGGCAGATAATTTCCGTTGATGTCAGGAAAATAAGTATATCCTTTGTCATTTCGGGAATTGTCTGTATATAAATGGGTGTTGTATAAGCCGCTATTTGAGTCAACAAAAGCAATTGAATTTGTGGCAGCACGTATCTCTTTGTTGTCGAACCACAGATATTCATTTCCAGCAAAAAACTGTGTTTCCTTATCGTATTTAAAAATCAAATCGTTACTAATTGTGTATTGTGGTTTGACATTTACAATAGCATCGTTCCATTTTCCATTTTGAAATAAAATGACTTTTACGTTTTGCGTTGGATTTTGAAATAAAATGTTTTGTGATTTGACGCTAAATTCCACATTGTGCATGTATTTATTATCGGCAACAGTTCTCGCTCTTTTGATTTGCATTGGAACGTCGGCTAATTCTTCATAAACTATGAATTTTTTAGAAAAAAGAAGTTCTTTAGCATTGTTGTAAATGGAAATAATGTAATTCCCACTTTTAGTAATTCTAGTAAGATTGTTGGGAATGTTGAGTCGGTAATGAGAGTAAATCTGCAGTGTATTGAATGAATTTTCGTAATCTTGAATTCGTTGGTTGTCGATTCCTTCCAAATATTCATTTTTAGATAAATCAGAAGGCGTCCAATTATAATTTAGATGTGAAATTACATAATAGTAATCTTCTTCGTTGCCATACAAATCATCAAAACTAAACTGAAATTGTTCACCTAATCTAAAGATAGGAACTACATTGTTAGTGCTTTGCGTGAAAGTGATGGTTTTGATATTGTATGGTGCTGGCGTTTCGAAAACGACTTGTCCTATCATCGAATGACTAAACAATATTGTTATAAAAAGGAAAATTACTCTTCTTATCATGATTTAAATTGCTTTAAAAAGTAAAGATATCATTTTACAACGAATATTATGCCAGTTTATTTTTTATAACAAACGGGAATAATTTCTCCTTTTGCCAAACAATATTTTTCAACCAGTTCAGGTGTTATTTTATTTGTATAGTCTTCTTCAACAACGGTAAAACCAATTTTTCTTAGTTTGTCGAAATAATCTCTTCCATACACACGAACGTGATCGTATTGCCCGAAGATTTTTGCTCGCACTTTTGGGTCAGTAATAGAGTCATCAGAGAAAGTAGTTGCTCTCGATAAATCCTGTGGAATTTGAAATATTCCCATACCACCAGATTTCAAAACACGGTACAATTCCTGCATGGCTTTTGTGTCATCGGGAATGTGTTCCAAAACATGATTACACAAAATCAAATCGTAAGAGTTGTCTTCGAAAGGTAAATTACAAATATCTGCTTTCACATCTGCCAAAGGCGAAAACAAATCGGTTGTAGTATAATCTAGATTCTTCTGATTTCGGAACAATTGATAAAAAGCCTGTTCGGGAGCGAAATGCAATACTTTTTTTGGTGCTGAAAAAAAATCGGTTTCATTTTTTAAATACAACCAAAGCAAACGATGTCTTTCCAGCGAAAGCGTACTTGGTGATAAAACGTTGTTTCTTTGTGTTCCATATCCGTAAGGCAGGAACATACGAAAACTTTTTCCATCTATAGGATCAGTGAATTTTGTTCCTTTTAACAGTAATGCTAAAATAGGACGTGCCACATAACTTAACCTTATTAATAAAGGTCTTGGTATGGTGTTCAATATAAATTTGAAAATTTTCTTCATTAGATAACAAAAGATACTTTTCTAAATTCATCTTCTTCATTAGTTACAATTCCTAATGCTTTGTTTATGTAAGCAAAAGTTGAAAGCAACTCTGGTTTCCCGTCAATGATTGCAATATCGTGTTCAAAATGTGCGGAAGGTTTACCATCTGCAGTAGTAATTGTCCAACCGTCTTTGTGTTGTTTGATGTTTTTTGTCCCTAAGTTAATCATAGGTTCCAAAGCGACAACCATTCCTTCAATGAATAATTTACCGCGACCGCGTTTTCCATAGTTTGGCATTTCAGGATCTTCGTGCATTTTTCGCCCTAAACCGTGTCCAACCAATTCGCGAACTACGCCATAACCGTGACTTTCACAATACGTTTGAATGGCATTACCTACATCTTCCACACGATTTCCGGTACGGAATTGACGAATACCAGCGTATAATGATTCTTTGGTTACCTGAAGTAATTTCTTGATTTCCGGTGCTACCTCGCCTATTTCGAAAGTATAGGCATGATCTCCGTAAAAACCGTTTTTCAGCGCTCCACAATCTACCGAAATGATATCACCTTCTTCTAAAAGTTTGTCTGTTGGGATACCATGAACCACTTGTGAATTTGGACTCATACAAAGTGAATTCGGGAAGCCATACATTCCCAAAAATCCAGGCTCAGCACCGTGATCTCTAATGAAAGTTTCGGCTAATTTATCTAAATATAAAGTGCTCACTCCAGGTTTGATTTCACTGGCAACCATTCCTAAAGTTTTTGAAACGATTAAAGCACTTTCACGCATTAATTCTATTTCTTCACGAGTTTTTACAATAATCATATAAGTAATTTAAGCCGACAAATTTAAGGATTTTATTTTTTAATTCTCGTATGTGTGTTTGTAGGGTTGTCCAGATACGATTTTTAGCATGTCTTTTTCCAAAGATTCAACCGGAGATTCTACTATTCGGTGTAACTCTTTTCCGTTTTTGTAGAAAATAAAAGTAGGAACATTGGTGATATTTTTGTCTTTTTCCAAATGATCCGGAGTCGTTTTAGTTCGGTCAACAATAATTAAGGACACTTGTTTTTCATCAAATTTTAATTGCTCTAAGACTTGGTAGAAACCAGGTACTTGATGCTGACTGTCTTCACACCATGTCCCCATAAAAATAGTAATTGAAATTCCATTCATGTGTTTTTTCAATTCATCAATAGTAGGAGGATTTGGCTTGTAACTGTCGTGATTTGCTGTAAACCATGTTGCATATGGCGCTTGTTGAATTTCTGTTTTAGCACTGTTTCCAACTAACATAGGAGTGTTTGTTTTTTCATCTATAGTTTGAGTGGCTTTATTCTGTTGTGCTTCGCAGTTGATGATGGTCAATGTTAAAGCAACTAAAGTGATTATTTTTTTCATGAGCTATTATAATAAAGAATGTTGTGTCATTACTTCGGGTTTTTCAATACCCATTAAATTTAAAATAGTAGGAGCAATGTCGCCCAAAACGCCATCGTGAATTGTTTTTAATTCTTTGTCTACCAAAATAATTGGAACCGGATTGGTGGTGTGAGCTGTGTTTGGACTTCCATCAGGGTTAATCATTGTTTCGCAGTTTCCGTGATCGGCAATAACGATGGTCGTGTAATTGTTTTCTAAAGCTGTTTCGATGACTTCTTTTACACAAATATCAACAGCTTCACAGGCTTTAATTGCTGCAGCCATTACACCGGTATGTCCCACCATGTCGCCATTGGCAAAATTCAAACAAACGAAATCAACTTCTCCTTTTTTAAGTTCAGGGATTAAAGCATCTTTTAATTCATAAGCACTCATTTCGGGCTTTAAATCGTAAGTGGCTACTTTTGGTGAGTTTTTTAGAATTCGGCTTTCACCAATAAAAGGTTCTTCGCGTCCGCCAGAAAAGAAAAAAGTAACGTGTGGGTATTTTTCGGTTTCGGCAATACGAATTTGTTTTTTATTATTTCGTTCTAAAATTTCTCCCAGCGTTTCGGTGATATTGTCTTTGTCGTAAATAACATGAACATTCTCGTAAGTATCGTCATAATTGGTCATTGTGACATAATACAAATCGAGTTTGTGCATGTTTTCTTCGTGATGATCTGCTTGTGAAAGGACATCGGTTAGTTGACGGCCTCTATCGGTTCTAAAATTGAAGAAAATGACCACATCACCATCTTGAATTTTGGTAACTGGAGCATCGTTTTCATCTACCATAATAATAGGTTCGATGAATTCGTCTGTAATGCCGTGCTTGTAACTGTCTAAAATACTTAGAACGGCGTCTTTAGAATGTTTTCCAGTTCCATTAATCAATAATTCGTAAGCTAATTTGACTCTTTCCCAGCGTTTGTCTCTGTCCATTGCATAATACCGCCCTATAACAGAAGCTAATTTTGCAGGAGTTTGGTAAATGTAATTTTGAATATCTTCCAAATACATGGCACCTGATCTTGGATCAACATCACGTCCATCTGTAAAAGCATGGATGAAAATTTTCTCTAATCCGAAATCTTGTGCTGCGTCTAACAAACCACGCAAATGTGAAGTGTGAGAATGCACGCCACCATCAGAAAGCAAACCTAAAAAATGAACAGGTTTGTTATTTTCTTTAGCGTATTGAAAAGCATCGTTTAATGGTTTTTCTTGACTTAGGGTTTTGTTTTGAACCGCCAAATTAATTTTCGCCAAATCCTGATAAACAATTCGGCCAGCGCCAAGATTCATATGTCCCACTTCAGAATTCCCCATTTGACCTTCAGGAAGTCCAACGTTTAAACCGTCGGTTCTTAATTGAGCGCTTGGGTATTTTGTATATAAACTATTGATGAAAGGGATATTGGCATTGTCTATAGCAGAAACTTTTGGATCAGGTGATTTCCCCCAACCATCCAATATCATCAGGATTACTTTTTTGTTCATGTCTTACAGGTTTTAGCATCTTGTTCCTAAACAAGATTAGCTTCAAAATTACAGAATTATATCCAGCTTTTAACTCTGTTGTAATCTAAAAAGTAACGTAGACTGATTGAAAAGGTATGTTGAAGCTTGTCGCCAAACATCGAATTAAGATTGCGTGAGAAGTTTTTATCAACATCATCTAAATTTCGTCTGCTATTTAATGAATTATTGCGATAAAGCACATTCAATTGACTTCCTGGAGAAAGCCACCAAGTATAAGAACAGTCAACATTCCAAGCTCCAAAGTTTTTGTTTTCAGGATTTAAATATTCAGTATCCACTAAAGAACCATCGTTTTCTAATTTTTGGAATTTCAAATTTTCAACGTATCTCCAATAATATCTTGTAGTAAGATTGATGGTCATTTTGTTGCTAATGGCGTATTTTCCTTTTAGCGATAGCGATGAGGTATTAATGTCTCGTTGTGCGAAAATAATATCAGAACCTACTTCAGTTACGCGACCTTTGGTTTTATTTTCTTTAGCATAATTATAATCGGCGATGAATAATAATTTGTTGCTTGCACGAAAACGTGGACTAAGATCAAATCCATAATCATTTCGGCCGGGCTCATTGTTAAAACCGTAGTATGGATTAAAATCGATAGCAAATTTTCGATTGTAATTAGATGAAATATAAACCCAGCTATTGTAATATTCAGGAATGATGACAAAACGACCATCTGATTGTGCTTGGTAAAAATCATTTACTTTAAGTGGCATGATATTTAACCCAATTCCAAAACCATCATTGCTTTTAACAGTTGCGTTTAAATTAAAATTGATGTTTCCACCTTGAATTTTCCCAGTTATATTTTCAAATTCAGAAAAAACATTAGCATTAACTCTTAATGTATTGAAGGTTTTATTTGGATTTAAAATTCTATAATTCACATTAGAATAGATTCCATAAAAATTAGTCTGAAAATTAATCCCTAAATCGTTGTTGTCAAATTCTTTAGAAACATAATTTGCGTTTACATTGAATCTAACTTTTCCGCTGGTTTCCGCAAAATTTAAAGAAGTATTGTAACCATTTTTATTTTCTTCTTTTTGATATTCGTTCACATAACTGTATTTGAAATCTCCAGAAAGATTAAAGGTGTTTTTCTTTGTATTCAAATCAAATACCAATGCAGAAACATTCGCATCTCTAAATGCGCCATCACGAACAACACTTGTGTTTACAAATGAAACAGAAGAGTTTTTATGAAATCTTTGGTCTAAAGAAACAATGTTAAAATTGGCAAGAGGTTCAACCGTTTCTTTTCTTTGTTCAATTTTAATGATATCCGGATCACTTGGATTTGGATTGGCAGTTATGGTTGTTTTTTGAATCGTTACATCGGTTTTTTTAGTGATAGCATTTAAAACACCAATACCAAGGCCGCCTTTTGTCCTTCCGGAAACTTTAAGCGCATTTAATAGATTTACTGAGGTAGGAAAAGGTTCTGTGAATTCTTCATTATCTGCAAGTTCCGGTTCATGAGATGGATCACCACCAATTCTTCGGGAATAAAATAAATTTCCTTTATTGAATAAGTCGGTTCCTTCCGTAAAGAAAGGTCTATTCTCATTAAACTGTTGTTCGAATGGACCTAAATTTAATATTTGATTGTCGAAAGCGGTTTGTCCGAAATCCGGAACCAAAATCGCATCGAGTGTAAAAGCATCATTGATGCCATATTTAATATCCAATCCGCCTTTGAATTCAGTTTTCGTCCCGTCCTTATCTTTGTTTACATAAACAGAGGCATAAGGAAAGAAAAACAATCGGGTAGGGGTTTTTACATTTTCAATTCCATGCAATTCACCTTGTTGTTGTTCAAGTGATCCTTTTTTGTTGTCGACAAAATTCCAAGTATATAATTGACGGTATCGGCGAATTTGTCTGTAAAAATTCATTCCCCAAGTTTGTTTTGAGTCTTTAGAGAAACGAAGCGCTGAATAAGGGAGTTTAATTTCTACTGCCCATCCTTTATCTGTCAGTTTTGCTTTGCTTTCCCAAATGGCATCCCACGAGAAATCTTCTCCAGTTTGAGGATTTGAGTTGCAATCTAATTGAACGCCAGCAGCAGTCACAAAAAAACGAAATTCTTGTTGGCCATCATTATAGCCATTTATTCCAACACCAAAAAAATCGGAAGAACCATCATCATCACGTTGCGTAATTTCTCTCATGATTTTACTAGGGTCATCATCATTAAGAATTGCACCTATATATATAGCATCATTATCATAAACGACTTTGACATCAGTTTTTTTCTCTTGGGCAATAGGTTTACCATTGTCAGGATCGAACATCATAAAATCAGTAGCTACTTCGGCAGTATTCCAAATAGGCTCATTCAAATCACCATCGATGATAATTTTATCGGAAGTAAAAACAGAGTTTAATTTCTTCTTTTCAGGGGTTGAAGTGTTTTGAGCAGAATCTACAGGTATGTTATTCTGGCCAAATACAATTGTATTGAATAACAAAGCAAGTGCTAATGCAATGCGTAAAGTCATGATGTCCGATTTTTTTTGATGATAAACAAAATTAATAATATTCCGTCTTGAAGGCCTTTATTTATGATTAGTTTAACTAATTCTTGAAAACAAAATAATCGACGAAATGTTAAATTTTACCGATTAAGTGCAAAAAAATTTGGTTAGTATTATTTTTTATTACATATTTGCCCTCGACAACAAACAACACAATTAAAAGATTATCAATGAATTACAGATTATTACCCCTTCTTTTATTATTTTTTATGTCTTTCGCCCCAAAGACTACAAATAACACAGACCCTAAATTAATTGCCAGCGCAAAGACAAATAATCTTGCTGCAAAAATTGAACTTGTTTACAATTCATTAGACGCAAATAATTTCGCACTACCTCAAATTACTTGTTTTCAAAAAGCAATGGAAGGTTTTTATTTATTAAGAGAAAAAGGAGTTATTCAAAAAGATATTTTAACAGTTATTGATTTCAGTATGTCTTCTACTAAAAAGAGACTTTGGGTTATCGATTTGTCTACAAATACTATTTTATACAATACAGTGGTTTCTCATGGAATGAATTCAGGAGGTGAATTTGCTAATAGTTTTTCTAACTCTGTAAGTTCAAACAAAAGTAGTTTAGGATTTTATGCTACCGGTGAAACATATAACGGAAAACACGGATTGTCTTTAAAATTAGATGGACTTGAAAAAGGTGTTAATGACAACGCTCGTGGAAGAGCTGTGGTTGTACACGGAGCAAGTTATGCTAATCCATCAATCTTAAAATCTCAAGGGTATTTAGGAAGAAGCCAAGGTTGTCCTGCAATTCCTGAAGGATTGAAAGATGAAATCATTAAAGTAATAAAAGGTAAATCTTGTTTATTTATTTACCACCCCACTAGAAGTTACAACATTACCACGAAACTTGTTTCTTAATCGCAAATACAATTCAGGGTCATAAGCATAGACATCGTTTCTAAATTGCAACTGACCTTTTTCATACCAAGCCGTAAAATAGAGAATGTGAACATGAAATTCCTCCTCGATTTTTACGGTTTTTGTTTTTTTCAAAAATAAGATGGAATCAATTTTTGTTGGAGTGTATATTTTTTTACTTGTCAATAAATACTCAGCAAGGTTTAAAGGATTTTCTACTCGAACACAACCTGAACTTAAAGCTCTATAATTTTTCACAAAAAGATCTCTGTGATTTGTGTCGTGCAAATAGACGGAATGATTGTTCGGGAAATTAATCTTTACAAAACCAAGCGAATTATTTTCTCCAGGGCTTTGCACATATTTATAATTTTCTGCTTCATTAAGATTCCAACTTCCTAGTGTTACTTCTTTTCCTTTGTGATTGTAAATGGTTATATTTCTCTCAGTCAAATAAGTTCTGTCCTTTTGTGTTCCTGGTATTACATCTTCTTTCAAGATTGTTGGCGGAACAGTCCAGGTAGGGTTGAAAACAATATTGTCAATTTTGGAAGAAAGAATTGGTGTTTTTCTTTTTTCGGAACCAACGACTACTTTGTGTGTTTTTGTTGTATCCGTATTTTGAACCACGTTCAAATAATAATTAGGAATATTAACAGCTAAATAATTTACACCTAAGTCTCTTGGAAACCATCTCCAACGTTCTAAGTTGACAATAATTTGTTCTTTTCTTTGTTCTTTGGTGAAATTGAGTGCCCTTACTGTTCCTACTCCAATAACGCCGTCAGCTTCTAGTCCATGTCTGGCTTGAAATCGTTTTACGGCATCTTGCATCGCTTCATTGTAAACGTCGGTCAGGGTATCGGATTTATTCAAATCGTTCCAATATTGTAATTTTTGCTTAATCAGTACGATGTTTTTGTTTTTATCACCAAGAGTATATCTATCCTTGCTTTTAGTTACAACGGGTTTAAGGCTGTCTTTCGGTAGCTCATTTACAATGGCTAATGCTTCTTTTAGATAATTATAAATATTGTGATGTGGTTTGCAGCTTTCAATAACGCTGTCAATTTTGTTTTTGGTTAAAGCGATTGTTAAAATAGAATCACCTTTGAATGTATTCTTTTTAATTTCCCAATCAGGGTAGATGGTTCTGGGATTTAATTTCCCGTTTGAGAGATGGGAAGTATATTTTATAAAAGAAGATGATAATTGTTTGTAATACGTTTCAATTTCTTTTTCGGAGAGCTTGTCATAGAACTCTTCATATTTTTCTAATTTTCCAATCGAATAATCTTCTGGTAATAAACCTTCTTTTATGGAGTTTTTTAAGTCTTCAATAAACAATTTCCGGTTTTCTTGGTTTTCCCAACCATAAACAATTTCTTCTTTAACTTGCGTTTTGGTTGAAGTTTTTTCAACAGCTGCTACATCAGCATTTGTATTATTGCCACAGCCTAAATATAAAAAGAAGCAAAAAAGAATAGGTAAAATTAATTTCATAAATCGTGTATTATAAATGCTTGTACTTGACATATTGTGTTTCAACACCTACCTATATCAAAATGTGTTCCAATAATTTAATGTCTTAGGTTTTTATAAAATCTAACAACATTCTCTTTGGTGTTGAACCAGATTAACGGAATATTTTGAAAGTTAGCATATTTCCTGATATTATTTGTTAAGAAATTTCTTAATTTTTTTATTTTAACACTCTTCTAACACTTATTATTTCTTAATTTGGATTAGGAGTAAATCGTTAAAAAGGCCATTTTTATTTTCAAAAATTATATAACACTTAGCAATATTTTCATCTTTTCACAATCCGAAATGAACTGTTTGCCTTAAATCTCATCTTCAAAAAGACACAATTCAACTAATTTTCCAGCGCTAAAAACGAGCCATTGCGCCAAAAAAGTACCTTTTGAGAGAATAATCTTAATTTCATTCGCAAATTTTTTTGCCAATGCTGAACATTAAATTTAATTATAAAATTCTAATAATAAATGATTTAGTGCAAAAATTATCTTTTAGTATTACTTAGTCGTAAATAAAATGTAATTTTTTTTCAAAAAAAGTTGCAACTAAGAAAAGTTATTATTTATATTTGCACTCACAAAAGCGGAAGTAGCTCAGTTGGTAGAGCTCCAGCCTTCCAAGCTGGTTGTCGCGAGTTCGAGCCTCGTCTTCCGCTCTGCAAAAAAACCTCAAACGTAAGTTTGAGGTTTTTTTATTATAAAAAGTTTAGATTTTCACCGGGAGCCATTTCAACAGGAAATTCATTTTGTCTGAACAATCTTGCGGTCAACGTACCTCTTAAGAAAATATCAGTGTCGTAAACTTCCAGCCAACTTCCCTCACGCAATCCCAAAACAGCAATGTTGCTTATAGTATGAAATTCGTTAATTCTGGTTTCGCGGGTTTCTCCCATATGCGTAGAACCTTCAATAGGATCTAGATAATGAGGATTCAAGTTAAAAGATATAAATCCTAAAGTATCAAAACTCTTTGGTAACACAATAGGCATATCATTGGTCGTGTTCATAGTCTTTCCGCCAATATTACTTCCAGCGCTTGTTCCTAAATAAGGAGTTCCGCTCTGCATAGCTTTTTGTAAAACAGCGATTAAATTGAAATCGTAAAGTTGTGAAACAAGTAAAAATGTATTTCCACCTCCTGTAAAAATAGCTTCGGCTTTTTCAATAGCATCTATCGGATTCTCAAATTCATGAATTCCTCTTACACTTATATCTATTTTGGCGAAAGCAGTACTCACCTTTTGAGTATAATCGTTGTGCGAAATACCCCCTGGTCTGGCGTAAGGTATAAAAAGTACTGTTTTACAATTTTCAAAATGATTAGATAAAGTTGGTAACAAATAATCTAAATAGTCTCCATTATACAAGGTAGAAGTGCTGGCAAGTATGACTCTTTTGCTCATCGTAATCGAATTAGTTTTTAAGTGTACCAAAGGTAAAAATTATAATTAACAAAAAATTACCAAGCCGTTAATAATAAATTGGGAGCAGTAACTTCTATTTTTACCACATATTAATTGTTTATGAAGCAAATTTTATTATTATCCCTTTTGGTTTTTCTTTTTACTCAAAGTATCTTTTCCCAAAGTCTTTTAAAAGGAAAGGTGATTTCGGATGCTTCAAATCTTGAGGGGATTTTGGTTGTTAATTTGTCAAGTAAAAGCAATACAGCGACCGAAAAAAGCGGTTTTTTCTCCATTTTTGCCAAACCAAACGATACTTTATTGTTTTCGGGATTACAAATCAAAGGAATTCAAGTGGTTTTGAAAGCGACTGACTTTTCTGAAAATCTATTTTTCATGCGACTCAAGGCACAAATCAATATGCTGGATGAGGTATATATTAGAAACTACCCGGAAATTAATGCCTTTTCATTGGGAATCATTCCAAAAGGAACCAAATCATATACACCTGCCCAAAGAAAATTAAGAACAGCTTCTTCTACTTTTGCTTCTTCAAATGTTGATGGCTCAGCAGGTGTTGCGGTAGGTCTTGATCCACTATTGAATTGGTTTTCAGGTAGAACAACTATGCTGAAAAAGGAATTGGAGGTAGAAACCAAAGAGCGCTTAATTGCTAGATTGGAAGGCCTGTATGAAGAAGAGTTTTATACAAAAACTTTAAAAATCCCTTCAGAATATATCAAAGGATTTCAGATTTTTATGATTGATGACGCCCGATTTGTTTCGGCATTGAAATCAAAAAACAAGACATTAACGACTTTTTTATTGGGTGAAATGGCCGAAAAATACAAATTGGTGCTCTCGCCTGAAAAGAAATGATAATTTTGTAGTATGAAGAAATCGGTTTATATCTCCTTTATAATTGTTTTGTTTGTGGGTTTATCGTCATTCGTCTTACATAAATTTTATGTGTCGATTTACCAGATCAACTACGCTCAGGAAAAGAAAATGCTTCAAATTACGTCTCGAATTTTTGTCGATGATTTGAATAATGTACTTTATAGAAAATACGGTGTAAAGACATTTTTGGGTGAAAAAAACGAATCTCAAAACGATATTGTTTTGATGAAAAAATATCTCCTGGAACATTTTACAATCAAAGTAAATGGTCAGTCGAAAGTCATCAATTACGTGACTAAAGAAATGGAAGGCAATGTGGTTATTGGCTATTATACTGTTAAAGAAATTTCGAAAATAAAATCACTGGAAATCCAAAATACAGCACTGTTTGATTTGAACGCAGAACAACAAAACATTATTCAAACTACTATCTACAACAAAAAACAAAATCTTTTGCTCACTCCTGAAAATGTGAAAGGTTTGTTAAATCAGTAAGAAATTCTATTTCTCGGATAAAAATAATTAAATTTAGTGCTTGAAAATTACAATTTCGATTATGAAAAAATTTACACATCATCTGCTGCTTTTATTTGTATTCTCTTCTGCTATAATGGCTCAGGAAGTTAAAGAAGCACCAAAACAAAAAGAACAGGGTCATTCGGATACCAATAAATTTCGCCAAATGTACGATTTGATGGCTACGCCAAACATGTACAGAACGGCTTCTGGAGCACCAGGACCAGAGTACTATCAGCAACAAGCAGATTACAAAATGGATGTGGAGCTTGACGATAAAAACAAAAAATTAATGGGTACTGAAACCATTACCTATACAAATAATGCTAAAGAATCTTTGGACTATTTATGGGTTCAATTGGATCAGAATCTAATGGCTAAAACATCTAAATCACCATTAGTTGAAAGCACACAAGCTGATGCATCTATAAGTGCAAAAGGTTTTTCTAGAAAGTATTTGGAAGAAAAATTTGATGGTGGTTTCAAAATCGAATATGTAAAAGATAGTAAAGGTGCTCCAATTTCGTACACGGTCAACGAAACCATGATGCGAATTAATTTGGACAAACCTTTGGCTCATGGCCAAAAAATGGTTTTTTCAATCAAATGGTGGTACAATATAAACGATTATATGATTGATGGTGGTCGTTCTGGCTACGAGCAATTTAAAGATGGAAACAGATTGTATGTTATCGCTCAATTTTACCCAAGAATGGCGGTTTACAATGATGTAGAAGGGTGGCAAAACATGCAGTTTTGGGGTAATGGCGAATTTGCATTGCCTTTCGGAAATTTTGAAGTAAATATTACTGTTCCTGCAGATCATGTTATGGAAGCTACAGGTTCGTTGTTAAACAGAAGTGAAGTTTTTACACCAGAACAAGTTAAAAGATATGCACAAGCGGAAAGGTCTTTCGACAAACCGGTAGTTATTGTGACTCAAGCCGAAGCCGAAATTGCGGAAAAAGGTTTTTCTGATAAAAAGAAAACATGGCGATTTAAAGCCGATAACGTAAGGGATTTTGGAATTTCAACCTCTCGTAAATTCATCTATGATGCAATGGCTGTACAATTGGGTGGAAAAACAGTAATGGCAGCTTCAGTATATCCAAAAGAGGGAAATCCGCTTTGGGAACAGTTTTCTACCAGAGCAGTAGCACATACTTTAAAAAGTTACTCAAGTCATACTTTCGATTTTCCTTATCCAAAAGCAGTTTCTGTAAACGCACAGGATCAAGGAATGGAATACCCAATGATTTGTTGGAATTTTGGTCGTCCTGATGCCGATGGGAAATATACAGACAGAGTAAAATATGGCATGTTAGGTGTAATTATCCACGAAGTTGGACATAACTTTTTCCCTATGATTGTTAATTCTGATGAGCGCCAATGGACTTGGATGGATGAAGGATTAAACACATTTATGGAATATTTAGCTGAAATCTCTTGGGATCCAAATTTCCCAGTAGATCGTGGTCCTGCAAAATCAATTGTTCCTTACATGAGTGGTGATCAAGCTGGATTAGAGCCAATCATGTCAAATTCTGAAGTAATCAAACAATTTGGAAACAATGCTTATGGAAAACCTGCAGCAGGATTAAATATTCTACGTGAGACAATTATGGGCCGTGATTTGTTTGATTATGCTTTCAAAACATACGCAAATCGTTGGAAATTCAAACATCCAACACCAGAAGATTTCTTTA
This sequence comes from Flavobacterium sp., assembly GCA_039933895.1. GTDB lineage: Bacteria > Bacteroidota > Bacteroidia > Flavobacteriales > Flavobacteriaceae > Flavobacterium. The sequence goes on from JBDTNG010000149.1 coordinate 22,285, forward strand.
GAACAATGGAAGATGCTTCAGGAGTAGATTTAGATTGGTTTGTACGCGGATGGTTTTACACTACAGATTTTAATGATATTGGAATCAAAGAAGTAAAACAGTTCTTTGTGAGCAATGAGGCACCAGCTGGCTTCAAAGCGCCACAAGCGACAAGAAGAAATCGTTTTAGAGCCACTGGACCTATGGTGTATATGATTGCAAAAGGCAGCTCAGATTTTAAACCAGAAATGGATAAAAAATTAGAGGTTTCGGAAGTTAAAACACTAGACGAATATGTTAAGACTAATTTTTCGGAAGAAGAAAGAGCAAAGTTGCAAACTCCAAAATACTTTTATCAGGTAACATTCAATAAGCCAGGCGGATTAGTAATGCCAATTATTGTAGATATTACTTTCGAAGATGGAACCGTTGAAAATTACAAATTCCCAGCACAAATCTGGAGAATGGACGATGCCGAAGTATCTCGTACTTTTGCAACTCAAAAAATAATCAAAAAAATAATGGTAGATCCAAAAGAAGAAACTGCCGATATTGATACAACAAATAATGCTTGGCCAAAAGAAGAAGTAAAATCAAAATTTGACCAATAAAAAATAAAACTTAAGTAACTTTACAGTCTTAAACGTATAAAATTAAAAGAAGATGTTTGGAATAGGTGGTGGAGAAATAGTATTTATCATTTTTATTGCTTTAATGCTATTCGGATCTGAAAAAGTTCCGGATATTGCGCGTACATTAGGAAAAGCTATGGCGCAGCTAAAAAATGCTACTAACGATATTAAATCTGAAATTCAAAAGAGTGTTGAAGCAAATGATATTGACATAAAATCATTCACTAACGATTTTACTTCAGAAGTTGATAGTGTCAAACAAGGACTTAATAAAATGATTTCAGATAATCCGAATGAAATTGCTGGACAAAATGTTACGGATATCACGAATGAGATTAGTAAAGCTAAAGAAAGTATTGACGATTTAACAGGGCCTATAAAACGTCAAATGTAATGCTTGAAAATTTAGTTCAATTAGATAAAAAACTTTTCGTTTTCCTAAACGGATTGGGTTCTGAAAATTTCGATAATTTGTGGTTGTTCATCACAAAGCAAGCGTATTGGACGCCCGTTTTTTTATTCGTGTTTTATTTGCTGTATAAAAAAGTCGGAGTAAAAAATCTATTGATAGTTTTGGTTTCTATCGCTTTATTAATCACGTTTACAGATCAGTTTACCAATTTGGTTAAAAATTACGTACAACGCTTAAGACCTTGTAACGATCTTCAAATCAAATCCATTATCCGAATCGTAAAAACGAGCGATACTTTTAGTTTCTTTTCAGGTCATGCTGCAAATTCGATGGCGAGTACCGTTTTTATATTCTCCATTTTAAGAAAACACTACAAACACGCTTATCTCTTGTTTTTATTCCCTTTAATTTTTGCTTACAGCCGAATTTACTTAGGATTGCATTTCCCAGGAGATATTTTAACGGGTTACACAGTGGGAATAGTTTTTGGATTTTCTCTGTACAAATTATATGGTATTGTACACCTGAAATATTTCTCTAAATAATTTTTAGGAGCTTTATCCAGCTTCCCGATAGCTAATCTTTCCTTGCTTAAAGAAAGCAAGAAATGGATGCCTCCCGAAACCTCGGGGCCATCTGGGCTATAGAACACGACTTACGGTCAAACCGTCGCGAATGGGTAATAAAACAGTTTCTACTCTTGGGTCATTTTTCAAAAGTTGGTTGTATTCCAAAAGAATTTTAGTGCTCAAATCATTTGGCTCTAATGGCTGAACCACCTTTCCGGACCAAAGCACATTGTCCGATAAAATCACACCACCTTTGTTCATTTTCGGGACAATCAAATTAAAATAATTGATGTAATTTTCTTTATCGGCATCAATAAAAACCAAATCAAACTTTAAATCTAAAGTTGGTATAATGTCAATTCCTTCGCCAAGATGCTGTACGATCTGATTTCCCCACGGCGATTTGTCAAAATATTTACGTTGAAAATCCATCAGTTCGTCTTTAATGTCGATGGTGTGTAATTGGCCGTTTTCCTGCATCCCTTCACACAAACATAATGCCGAATAGCCTGTGTAAGTCCCTATTTCTAAGATATTTAAAGGGCGAGTCAATTTAGATAATATACTCAAAACCCTTCCTTGAAAATGACCACTCAACATACGAGGCAGTAAAATCTTCTGATAGGTTTCTTTGTTTAATTGAGCCAATAATTCAGGTTCGTTTTCTGAATGTTGTTCGATATAATCTTCTAAATCGTCTGAAAGAAAATGCATGTAGGCTATGTTTTAATTTTGGTTCAAAGTTATTAAATTATTCATTGTATTATTGTTCTTGTGGAAGCAGTTATTGGTTTTTGATTTGATCTTACTATTCTTGAGTTAGGTATTCTCCTAAATAGTCTTGAAGAAGTGAAGAGTAGCACTGAAGAAGTAAAAAGTAGTTTTGAAGAAATGAAAAGTAATCTTGAAAAATAGAGAAACACAATCAATAAAAGAAGAAGTAAAAATTCTGTTTGAGAGAATAGTTTGTAAATTGTCCGTTTTAAAAAACAATAATGAATAAACCAATTTATATACTTGGCACAGGACTTTCACATAACGGATCGGCCGTATTATTAAAAGATGGACAGATTTGTTTTGCCATCGAAAAAGAACGTTTGAGCCGAGTAAAACACGATGGAGGAAATGACACGTTAGCCATTCAATATTGTTTAGACGCAGAAGGAATCGAGTTGAAAGATGTGTCGCTAGTAGTGCAATGCGAAAATTTTAATATTCCCGACAGAGAAAATTTCAAAGGGCAAAGAATTTTTTCAGGAACTTCATCACCAAAAATTGTAAACATCTCACATCATTTGGCCCACGCCTATAGTGCTGTTGGTACTTCACCTTTTGAAACATGTAATGTGATGGTCATTGATGGTTGTGGAAGTCCTTTAGATCAGTTTTTGAGTCTGCACCCTGAACAAAATCATCTTATCGCTCCTGAGATTCTTCAGGAAATTAAAATGCAGTGTGAAAAAGACAGTTTTTATCATTTTGACGGACAAGAATTAAAGCCTTTGTATAAGGATTTCAGTACGATGGCAACCTTCGATAGTGCATCATTTTCATTACCAACGACACAACATTCTATTGGCGGATTTTATGCATCCATCAGCAAATATGTTTTTGGCGATATGGACGATGTCGGTAAATTGATGGGATTGGCACCTTATGGTAAAATGGGTATTTATGATCTTGATGCCTTTGAATTCAAACAAGAACGACTTTATGTTAAAGGCAGTTGGAAAGAACACTTTACAAATCCATCAATAGGATATCAATATTTTAAAGAAAACTTTAATTACTATGCAAATGTGGCTCGTTGGGCTCAAGAGCAAGTAGAAAAAGCCATATTGCAATGTTTCGATTTTCGAATAAAGACATTTCCCCATAAAAATGTTTGTTATTCTGGAGGTGTGGCGCTCAATGCGGTGGCGAATGCAAAATTACTAGATCAAAAAATAATTGAAAATGTCTATATCGAACCCGCAGCTGCAGATAACGGACTGGCTTTGGGTTGTGCTTTTTACGGATGGTTGGCGCATTTAAAAAAACCAAAAATTGCCTCTGATGGAAGCACTTGTTTTGGAAAAAAATACAGTAATGCAGAAATTATTAAAGCCGTCAATAAAGTTTCAACTGAAAATTGCATTCAAAAAGAATTTGAAACAGAAGAAGAAATGCTATATTATTGTGCAACTAAAATAAATCAAGGCAAAACCTTGGGTTGGTTTCACTCCAGCTCCGAGTTTGGACCTCGTGCTTTAGGCAGAAGAAGTATTTTAGCGCATCCCGGAATTGATGGTTTAAAAGACCATATCAATAAGAATATTAAGTTTAGAGAAGATTTTCGTCCTTTTGCGCCAGCGGTATTAAAAGACAAAGTAGGCGAGTATTTCGAAAAAGGACGATATAGTCCGTATATGATTTTGGTGGATAAAACGAAGCTAGAATACCGCGATCAATTAAAAAATGTCACCCATGAAAATGGATCTGCCCGAGTGCAAACTATTGATGAAAGCTGGAATCCAAGGTTTGCAAAATTGGTAGAAGCCTTTTACAATCAAAGTAAAATAGCAGTACTGCTCAACACGAGTCTGAATCGCAAAGGAATGCCAATAGTGGAAACTCCAGAAGAAGCATTGCAGTTGTTTCAGGAGTCTGCATTAGATGTATTGGTTTTAGAGGATATTATTTTAGAAAAATTACCCTAACTTTGCGGCATGCAAATCGATAAAAAAGACATACGGGCGTTATCCAAAGAGCAATTAAGAGAATTTTTTGTATCCAATGGGGATCAAGCTTTTCGAGGCAATCAGGTTTACGAATGGTTGTGGAGTAAAGGCGCGCACAGTTTTGATGATATGACAAATATTACCAAAACTACCCGTGCCATGCTGGAAGGAAGTTTTGTCATCAACCACATTAAAGTGGATACGATGCAAAGAAGTTCGGACGGTACAGTTAAAAATGCTGTTCGTTTGCACGATGGTTTAATTGTAGAAAGTGTTCTGATTCCCACAAATACAAGAACAACAGCTTGCGTTTCGAGTCAGGTAGGGTGTAGTTTGGATTGTAATTTTTGTGCTACGGCCAAATTAAAACGCATGCGAAACCTAGAACCTGGTGAGATTTATGATCAGGTTATTGCTATCGATAAAGAAAGTAAACTGTACTACAATCATCCGTTATCGAATATTGTTTTTATGGGAATGGGCGAACCGTTGATGAATTATAACAATGTTATTAAAGCCATCGACATGATTACTTCTTCAGAAGGATTAGGGATGTCACCCAAAAGAATTACAGTTTCTACTTCGGGGGTTTCCAAGATGATTAAAAAAATGGCTGATGATGAGGTTAAATTCAAATTAGCAGTTTCATTGCATTCTGCTATTGAAGAAATTCGAAATCAAATCATGCCTTTTACAAAAAGTTTTCCATTGACCGAATTGCGTGAAGCATTAGAATATTGGTACCATAAGACCAAAAGTAAAATCACTTATGAATATGTGGTTTGGAAAGGGATTAATGACACTAAAGAATCTATCGATGCGCTGGTAAAATTCTGCAAATATGTACCTTGTAAAGTCAATTTAATCGAATACAATCCGATTGATGATGGTGAATTCCAACAAGCATCACCAGAAGTTATCGATGAGTATATCAAAGCATTAGATCGCAATGGCATCGTGGCAAAAGTACGCCGTAGCCGCGGAAAAGATATCGATGCAGCCTGTGGTCAGTTGGCCAATAAAGAGGGTTAATTAAATACAGACAATTTTGTGTTTTATTGCATACAAAACCAATCCGATTCGGGTTTTTATTTCTAATTTTTGAAATAAATTTTCTCTGTAACCGTCAATCGTTTTTGGGCTCAGACACATCCCGTCTGCAATTTCCTTATATGTTTTTTCGGTACAAGCCAGTTTGATAAATTCTACTTCTCTTTCTTTCAAGACGATTTTATTATCAGGATTTCCTAGTTTATTAATTAGAAAACCTGAAACCATTTCTGAATAATAAAAACCTTTGTTGTATACTTCTAATAAAGCTTCTTTGAAAGTTTTTGGATGTGTGTCTTTTAGTAAATAGCCTTTGGCACCATTTGTAATCATTTTCATGATGGTTTCTTCATCATCATTTACAGATAATGCAATAACTTTTAAGTCGGGATGATTGGTTTTAATCCATTTCATCGTTTCAATACCGTCCATAATTGGCATGTTTACATCAAGCAATACCATGTCAGGTCTTTCGGTTTCTGCCGAAAAAGAGGTGATAAATTCTTTTCCATTATTGTGGTTCCCAATTACAACAAATTCTTTAAAAGTGCCTATCAAAAAGGATAATGCTTGAGAAAACAATAAATGATCGTCTACTATAGTAATTTTAATTTTCTCCATGATTTAAATAGCTTCTTCTGATTTAATGGGGTAATCGATTGTTATTTTGGAGCCTTTATTTAATTCTGAATAAATTTTAAACTGGGCTCCAATAAGTTCTGCTCTGGTTTGAATGTTAGTAAGACCGTTTCCTTTGGAGTCATTTTTAAAATCAAATCCTTTTCCAGAATCAATAATGTCAATGGTACAATTGTTTTTAGCGAATAAAATATTGATATCAATTGTTTCACTGTGTGAGTGTCTTAAAATATTGGATATGGATTCTTGCACAATCCGGTACATAATGGTTTGGTGTTCCTTGTTTATTTTTTGTACTGTTCCGCTAACATTAAGTTCACAGTTTATTTTTTTAAGCTGTTTTATTCTATCCAAATCATCTGAAATGGCATCAATAAAACTGGATTTCAGTACAATGTCTCCATTCATTAACTTCGAGAGCATTCTGATTTCGTTCAACGATTTGTTTACTAAAAACTTTAAATTCACCAGATTTTCTTTGGTATAAGTATTTTCATCTTCAATCAGAATATTCATCTGCATCAGCGCCACCGAAAGAATCTGCCCTATATTGTCGTGTAATTCCCTACTTACATTGGTGAGCGTTTGTTCCTTGATTTCAATCTTCGAATTTGTAAGCTCCGATTGAAATAACAAATCAGCTTCCATTTTTTCAATTAAAAACTTCGATTTCTTCTTTTGAAAAAAATAAAAAAGCACAAACAGAGTTAGCAGTAGCATAAAAAGCACTATGCTAAATGAAATGATTAATAATTGTATTTCTTCTCGCTGCATATAAATCCTATTGTGAAACAAAAATTCATCAGTAAATTTAGGAAAAATATTATTAGCCCATAAATTGAAGAATTATAGTCGATTAAAAACCAATCTAATGATAACATAAATGGCAAATATGGAACGAAAAAAATTAAGATTCCAAGGATAAACCAGAAAAAAATAGATTTACTATAGTCTAAAACCAGATTGGTACTAAAGAGTTCAAGTAAATATAAAAAACTTAAAATGACAATCATTATTACACCAACAGCATAGCTATTCGTTAAAATCAGACCGAATTCATTTTGAAAAAAAAAGTAATTTATAATATAGAAAATTATAAAAATGGGCAGAAAAAGTGTTGCAAGATTTTTATAAGCCAATTTTTTTAATAAGGATTTCAGTAAA
>JBDTNG010000150.1:0-6359 GCA_039933895.1 Flavobacterium sp.
ACATAAACAGACGCTCGGGCGAGGCAAAATATTGAGCAGTGACATACAAGTATAAATACAATGGAAAAGAGCTGCAGGACGAGCTGGGACTGAACATGTATGCAATGGATGCTCGTATGTATGACCCTGCAATTGGTAGATGGACAGTAATTGACCCTGTTACACATCATGATGCATCAACATATGGAGCTTTTAATAATAATCCTGTTTATTGGGTTGACCCAAGTGGTCGAGATGGAGAACATTATGATTGGAATTCAGGTAATTTTGTAAATGGTGATGGGAATGTAATTACTCAAGAGGAAGCATTTGCGGCTCATGGTTTAAATGCTGATGGTAGTGAGAAAGATAAAAAGAAAAAAGGAACTAGTGCTAAATCAGATACAGGTAGACGAAGAGGTGTAAGACAAAGGCAAGACAACAGAGGCAGGGCTACTAGCGGAAGTCTTGTTTTTGATGCTAGAGGTCAAGAATTATTAAGTCATTGGTTAAATGGTACAGGTACAAATCTTGAATTGTCAAGCAAAGAATGGGCTGATTACATGAAAGAAAATGGCATCCTATCTGACCAAATTGAAATTGCACTTACTGATTATCTGTATGGTATAAGAGAGCAACTTAAAAAAAGCGGTAAAACAAATGTTAATCTCGCATTTCATGGTGAAATTGAAAATGGATATTTTACAGGTTATGAAATGTTGCATGGTTCACATTCAAAATTAGGAGATACACAAATAAAAGGAACTGTTGAGTACAATTCTAAAACTTCTCAATTCGATTTTAATGTGCAAGTTATTTGGAATGATAAAATTGACCCAAATGCGAGTTATGGTGACGATGTTATGTTGTCAAACTTCCTTAATGTGTTCTATACTCCACAAGATTATAATGTTAAAATAAAATGGAATGAGAAAGCTAGTTACAAATAAGTTTTTGTGTTTGTCAATAATTGCATTGACAATATTTTCTTGTATCAACAAGAAAAATAAAATATGGAATGGCGAAGGGATTATAGATTATTCTGGAGAATTCAAAACAAAAAGTATGTATTTGATAAAAGTTGATAATGACGATGATGTTATTTCCTTTACAGTAAGTAATGAAGAAAATGAAGTCATAATTAAATCAACTAAAGGAATCAGCAATATACATACATGGTATCTATATTGGGATGATAAGAGCCAAGTATTGTGGGTTTATAGTGGAGATATCGGTTCTTCTGTTTGGTTTAAACAAGATTCTATATTCAAAGAAACCACAATGACATACGAAAATCAAAATAAATTGCCTTTTAAAATACCTAAAGAGATTGAAAAAGATATTTTAGAATAAACTAAAAAACCACTTCGTAATGAAGTGGTTTTTTAGTTTTATACCAATTGTTTAATCATATCTTTTTGGAAAAGGAATGCTTTTAGAAGTGATTTTACACACTTTCTGTCGTCATCTTCAAGTAACTGTGCTTTGGCAAACATTGTTAAAAGTTCGGTATCTGTAATAGTCTTTTGGGCTTTTTCTGCTTCACTACCATAAACTAATTTATCTAAAGAAACTTCCAAGGCATTAGCCATTTTTTCGGCAACCTCAAGTGACGGCATCGTTAAACCTCTTTCATATTTAGAAAGATTAGTAACGTGAACCCCTATTTTAGTGGCAAAAGCATCTTGTGAGAAACCTTTTTGAGTCCTTAATTCTTTTAAATTCTTATCAAAATTCATCATAGTAAATAAACTTATTAACAGGTATTAATAATCAATAAAGCTATACAAAACTACATATAAGAAGACAATAAAACTCTATTGTGTTAAAAACTTACTTGTCGAATGTTTTATAATACACATCAAATAAACTATGTTTGTAGGTAAATAAGATTAGTGAAAACTTATTAACATAGTTAAATCAATGGAAATACAAGACATCAAACAAAACTTACTACTAGCAAACGTACTGCAACACTACAATTTTACAGCAGACAAAAACAATATGCTTTGTTGTCCGTTCCACGAGGATAGTACAGCGAGTTTACAAGTAAGTTTTAATCAAAATAAATACAAATGCCACGGTTGCGATAAAAAAGGTGATGTAATACAATTTGTCCAGGATTATGAAAAGCTAACCAAACACGAAGCATTAAAAAAATGTACTGCAATGATAGAAACGATAGCACCAACACAAAAAGCAAATCCGATAGTAAAACAAGAACCAACAGCAACGGCAATGGTAAATACCTATTTCCTTGAAAAGATGTTTTTAAGTTTTAGAAAAGGATTGTTATGCAGTGAGCCAGCCAAAGAATATTGCGTTAGTAGAAATTTAGATTTTGATAAATTGGAAGTTGGTTTTAACAGCGGGCAGTTCCATCACGGAGCAAGAAAAGACGAAAAATTAATTAATGATGCTCTTCAATGTGGATTGTTAAGTATGGCAGGAACTAACAGCAGAACAGGCGGACAAGCCTATAAACCTTTTGGCAATAAATCAATCCTGTTCCCATTAAAAAACAAAGAAAACCAAATCGTTAGCTTTTATTTTAGATCAACCATTAACAATGAAAATTCAAAACATTTTTATCTGAAGAACCGACAAGGATTATATCCAAATTATCCAAACCCGGACACGAAGAAATTAGTCCTTACTGAAGCTATAATCGACACGGCAAGTTTATTGCAAATAGACCAAATCAAAGACAATTATACTTTACTTACCTGCTACGGAACCAACGGACTAAACGATGAAATCCTTAACGCTATAAAACCATTAAACCAATTAGAAGAAATCATTTTCTTTTTTGATGGCGATAAAGCAGGAAATGAAGCCGTAACCAAATACGCTGAAATCTTAAGAGAGTTACACCCAAAAGTAAAAATAAGCCAAGTAGAAACTCCGAAAGACGAAGATATTAATAGTTTAATACAAGGACACGAAAGCGAAATCTTAATCCATCTAATTGAGAACCGAAAAGAGATACTATTTTCTTTTTCAATTGAAGAAAAAATTACAGTTGAACCCAAACAAGAAATACAAAAAGTTACTCCAGAACCAAAAAAGCCAACAACTAACAACCAACAACCAATAGACATTTTAAAACAAAATAATCTACTGCAGGAAATCAATAAACTAATCGAACAATCGGGCATTATTGGAGAAGAAAACAGCCGATTATTACTATTTATCATTGCATCGAGTTACAAAACAAAACAGCCTTTACACGCTATTGTACAAGGTTCAAGCGGAAGCGGAAAAACGCATTTAATCAGTAAAATAGCCGATATAGTTCCGCAAGAAGATGTACTTCGATTTACAAGAATAACAGAAAGTAGTTTGTACAATTGGGGCGAATATGATCTGGTAAACAAACTACTGGTTATTGAAGATTTAGACGGACTAAAAGAAGAAGCAATGTTTGCAATGCGGGAATTAATCAGTAATCAAAGATTGAGTAGTTCGGTATCAATTAAGGATAAAAAAGGAAATATCAAAAGCGTTAAAAAAGAAGTTAAAGGCATTTTTAGCAGTTTATCAGCCACCACAAAAGGCGAATTATACGAAGATAATATGAGCCGAAGTTTTTTATTAGCCGTTGACGAAAGCCAGGACCAAACCGACAGAATTATAAATTATCAAAATAAAAGAATAGCAGGAGAAATAAACGAAATCCAACAAGAGAAAGCCAAAGAACAATTACAAAAAATATTGCGAGCTTTAAAAGTCGAAGAAGTACAAAATCCGTATGCCACACAAATACAACTCCCTGAAAACGTACACAAAAAACGAAGATTAAATGAAATGTTCCAAAGTATTATCAAACAAATTACAATCATAAACCAATACCAAAGAAGAACCACAAACGGTAAAATAATCACTCAAATAGAAGATGTAGAAAACGCAGTAGAAATACTTTTTGAAAGCATCATCTTAAAAATAGATGAACTTGACGGAAGCCTGCGACAGTTTTTTGAACACCTAAAAAAGAAATTTAAAACCGATGATTTTACACGCTTCGAAGCAATGGAAGTAACAGGATTTAAAAAGACACAATTGCAACATTACATCAATCAATTGGTACAACTGGAATACATCAAACAATTTGGTCACGGCAACAAGGGTTACAAGTATAAAATCTTCCATTTTGATGATATACAAAGCGTTAGAAAGAAACTAAAAGAGCATTTTTCAAAACAGATCCAAAACCTGAAACCGAACACTAACGAACACTAACGAACGCTAACCGAACACCAAACGAACACTAGAAAATCTGTAAAACCCTATTATATAAGCAAAAACTAAAAAAATAACTCTAGCGTTCGGTCGAAAAAAAAAGTACAACCTAAAAAACGTAATAGATGATAATAGAAAGTACCATAAACGACTTTAGAAGAGAATTATTAAACCTGGGATATAGCAAAACGGTAGTAGATAATTATCCCAAATATGCTCAAAATTTATTGGATTATACTAAAGAAAATCCTCAAAAAATATCCGAAACCCACATAAAAAACTACTACCAATATCTAAAAACAAAACCTAGCAGAATAACAAAAAAAGTCATAAGTCAAAGCCACATCTACAGCCAGCTATTAGCCATTAAATTATATTTTGAATACTTGGAAAGAACCAAAACTATAAAACGAAATCCCTACAATTTACGAATAAAACAAACCACCAAAAACGAGAGAATCGTATTTACTCAAGAAGAAATCCAAATCCTTTATGCAAGCTGTCAAAACGCTACAGAAACAACAATAATACACCTTTGTTATGGTTGTGGATTACGGAGAAATGAAGTTGAATTATTGACTATAAAAGACATCAGTTTTGAGCAGAAATTACTATTTATCAGAAGAGGAAAAGGTAAGAAAAGAAGAGTTATTCCACTTACTGAAACCATTATAAAAGATTTAAAAGAATACTTTACAGCTACTGAAATCATTAGGAATAATAACGAAGAAAGTTTTTTAATCAATATAAACGGCAGTAAAATGAAAGGCAACAATGTGTATAATTTATTTAAAAGAATACTCAAAAGAACCCAAAGCCTAAAACCAGAAAACTATTGTTTACACTCGTTGCGCCATTCCATCGCCACACATCTTTTAGAAAATGAAATGAGTATCGAAATGGTCAGGGATTTTTTAGGACACAGCCAATTAGTATCGACACAAATTTATACCAGAATTAACTTTTTAAAAACAAAATTACATCAATGAAACCGACAAAGGAGGTTCACGAATACCAAAAAATAAAACAATAAAAGAATGAGTAATTTAGAGGATTTTTTAAGAGAAAGTTTAATGCAAAGTTCCGTTGAAAGCTATCTTTATGATATCAATAAATACAAAAAGAACAATAAAAATGCAGACCAATACGACTATCAAAAAGTAATGCAATACATTGAAATATTGAGAAATGAAAACAGCGTAAGCAATGTAAAAAGAGTAATTGCTTCTATCAAAAAGTATTATGATTATTTAATTGAAATAGGCAAACGAAAAGACAATCCAGCCAGAGCCATAAGAATACGGGACGGAAAAGAAAACCCAATCCAATTACAAGATTTATTTACTGAAAAAGAATTGCAAACCCTTTTAGTTCCTAGGATAGAACGTTATCCGTTTTTGGACAAAAGAAACAAAATTATAATGAGTTTACTAGTCAATCAGGCTTTACGAATCGGGGAAATAGAAAACTTAAAACTCTCCGATATTGATTTAGAAAAAGCCACAATCCAAATAACTAAAACAGGAGTTACCAACGCCAGAAATTTACCTTTAAAAGCCGAACAAATCCTTTTGTTGTACGAATTTATCAATCAAGATAGAAACAAGCTAAAAACGGTTAGAAATGATGAAAATGCTTTGTTACTTGGCAAACTAGGAACGCCAATAACCAAAGAAGATGTTGATTATTTAATCACAACTTATCAAAAACAATCCAAAAAGAAATTGACCAGTACAACAATCAGGCAAAGTGTAATTGCTAATCTATTCATCAAAAATAACGACCTGCGAATAGTACAACATTTTGCAGGACACAAATCTCCAGACACTACCGAAAAATACAGACAAACAGGATTGAACGCTTTAAAAACGGCTATTGATAAATTGCATCCAATCAAATAGGTTTAGGTTTAAAAGGAAAATCCAAATCTAAACAGCAGAGGAATAAAGCGGTCTCCCTTTGGTCGCTTCCTTTGTTGCGTTCGGCTGTTCCAGTCGGCTGAAAAAAGCCTCCGTTCCACAGTTCACTCGTCAGCATAGCACCTGCCAGCCCTGAAAAAGGGCAGGCAGTTACTATGCTTCCTCGTCCTCATCTTCACACGGTCGCTTCCGTCGTTCGTCGGGGCTACTGCGTCCGCAACA
>JBDTNG010000151.1:0-4097 GCA_039933895.1 Flavobacterium sp.
ACTTTTTCTATCTTTGCCACATGAATGAACATTTAGATCCTACCAATCAAAATTACAATTCGGAAGAACTCGATTTGGAAAAAAAATTGAGACCCCTTTCGTTTGATGATTTCACAGGACAAGAACAAGTTTTAGAAAACCTTAAAATATTTGTACAAGCGGCCAACCTTCGTGGAGAAGCCCTCGATCATACTTTGTTTCATGGTCCTCCGGGATTAGGAAAAACGACCTTGGCTAATATTTTGGCCAACGAATTGGGTGTAGGCATCAAAATCACCTCTGGACCTGTTTTAGACAAGCCAGGAGATTTGGCCGGTTTGTTAACCAATTTGGACGAAAGAGATGTTTTATTTATTGATGAAATTCACCGCTTAAGTCCTATTGTAGAAGAGTATTTGTATTCTGCTATGGAGGATTTCAAAATTGATATCATGATTGAATCCGGTCCAAACGCCAGATCAGTACAGATTAATTTAAATCCGTTTACGCTTGTTGGAGCTACTACACGCTCTGGATTATTAACGGCGCCAATGCGTGCTCGTTTCGGAATTCAAAGTCGTTTACAATATTATAACACAGAACTTTTAACCACCATTGTGCAGCGAAGTTCTTCGATTTTAAAAATGCCAATCACCATGGAAGCGGCCATCGAAATTGCAGGTCGCAGCCGTGGAACACCGCGTATTGCGAATGCCATGTTACGTCGTGTTCGTGATTTCGCCCAAATAAAAGGAAATGGTTCCATCGATATTGAAATCGCAAAATTTGCCTTAAATGCACTAAATGTCGATGTCCATGGTTTGGATGAAATGGACAATAAAATCCTAACAACGATCATCGATAAATTTAAAGGAGGCCCTGTTGGATTGTCTACTTTGGCCACCGCTGTTTCCGAAAGTAGTGAAACTGTCGAGGAAGTGTATGAGCCTTTTTTAATTCAGGAAGGTTTTATCATGCGAACGCCTCGTGGTCGAGAAGTCACTGAAAAAGCATACAAACATTTGGGTCGTATTAAAAATAATATTCAAGGAGGATTGTTTTAGGGCATTTCCCTTCGGGTCGGGTTTTCCGCTTTATCTTGTCATTGAGAGATTGCCGCGCAATCTCTCAATGACAAGGATACCGCTTCAATCCCTAATGCAACATGATAGAAAACAAATCAAAATACACACATCTCATAAAAGCCGAAGCCAAGCGCCTCGGTTTTTTGTCTTGTGGTATATCCAAAGCTGGTTTTCTGGAAGAAGAAGCACCACGTTTGGAAAATTGGTTGAAGAATCAAATGCAAGGTCAAATGTCATACATGGAAAACCATTTCGACAAACGACTCGATCCTACCTTATTAGTAGACGATGCGAAAAGTGTGATTTCATTATTATTGAATTATTTTCCTTCTGAAAATCAAAATACCGATTCCTATAAAATTTCAAAATACGCTTACGGACAAGATTATCATTTTGTCATCAAAGAAAAACTCAA
The DNA here is from genome assembly GCA_039933895.1 of Flavobacterium sp. Lineage (GTDB taxonomy): Bacteria > Bacteroidota > Bacteroidia > Flavobacteriales > Flavobacteriaceae > Flavobacterium. The sequence continues at coordinate 1,480 of JBDTNG010000151.1, forward strand.
AGAGTTACTGCATTTTATCCAAACCGAAATTGGCGAAGTTTCAGGTCGTGCTTTTGTCGATTCTGCACCAGTTTTAGACAAAGCTTGGGCCGCCAAAAGTGGGTTGGGCTGGATTGGGAAAAACAGTAATTTGTTGACCAAACAAGTTGGCTCTTTTTATTTTATCGCCGAGCTTATTGTCGATTTGGATTTAGAATACGATAATGCTACGACTGATCATTGTGGAAGTTGCACCGCCTGTATCGATGCTTGTCCAACCGAAGCAATTGTTGCTCCTTATGTAGTCAACGGAAGCAAATGTATTTCGTATTTTACCATCGAATTGAAAGAAAATATTCCAACAGAGATGAAAGAGAAATTCGATGATTGGGCATTTGGTTGCGATGTTTGTCAAGATGTTTGCCCTTGGAATAAATTTTCAAAAGCGCATCAAGAACCGCTTTTCAATCCCAATCCCGAAATCTTAGCCTATTCCAAAAAAGACTGGGAAGAAATTACCGATGAAACGTTCAGGAAAATATTTAAAAATTCTGCTGTCAAACGAACAAAACTAAATGGCTTACAAAGGAATATTGAGTTTCTGAAAAAATAAAGTCAAGCTGCTTCTCAAAAACAACCTGACTTATTATATGTGCTGACTTTGTATTAGTCAAGTTGTGTTCCAATTGGGATTTGTTCTACTGGTAATCGCGAACATACTTTTTTACGGTAGGTAACACTTATACTCATTCTGTATGGACCATAAGTAGTAACCATGAATCCGTTAAGTCTTTGGTAACCAACAATCACATAATCAGAACCCGGTCTCATGTTTACTGCAATTTGTTTCCAACTGTCAATTTGTGAGTTTAAAGAGCTGGCACTAAAGCAACAATTGCTTAAATCTGCATTGAATAATTTGGTTTGCGTCACCGAAGTAAATCTGCATCCCGGAGATAAACTTTCTACTCTACAGCTGTTTAGTAGGTTTACCATTGTAAATTGGTTTTGAAGATCTGTTCCTGTTCCCGAAGTAAAATTACAGCCGTCATTTGTTAAGGTTTCAGGACAACTTGAAGTAGCTGAGGTATTTTCGGCTGCCTTAAAGTTTAGTTCACCTGGGGCTTTTGCCGTAACTTCTTGTTTTTCTGGTGTTACAGCTTCTTCCTTGTTACATGACACAAAAAATAGAAATCCTGCAAATAATGCAACAATAACATAACTTCCCAATTTAATTCTTTTTAATTTTTTCATTATTTCATTTTTAATTTACCTACTCTTTAATTGGATTTTCGGCTTTCTCCGTTTGATTGTTCTTTTGTAAATCAACACGAAGGAATTTTTGTTACCTTATTTTTGTAAGTTTTTTTTTATTTTTTTATAACAACCAGAAAGCGTAAACTTTATGAAAGATTAATCGTTAAAAATTTCATTGTTCCAATGCATATTTTAACTTTGTAAATTCATAGTAATTTTAAAATATGCCAAAAGATAATAAAAGGAGAGAAGCATTACTATATCACGCTAAACCTACACCTGGAAAAATTCAAGTTGTTCCTACTAAGAAATACGCGACACAACGTGATTTGTCATTGGCTTACTCGCCAGGAGTGGCAGAACCTTGTCTTGAAATTGCCAAAGACGTTAATAATGTTTATAAATATACAGCCAAAGGAAATTTGGTTGCCGTAATTACCAATGGAACCGCCGTTTTAGGATTAGGTGATATTGGACCTGAAGCTTCAAAACCAGTAATGGAAGGAAAAGCTTTGTTGTTTAAGATTTTCTCCGATATTGATGTTTTTGATATCGAAGTAGACGCTACAGATATCGATAAATTTGTAGAAACTGTCAAGGCTATTGCGCCTACTTTTGGTGGAATTAACCTGGAAGATATCAAAGCACCGGAATCTTTTGAAATTGAAAGACGATTGGTTGAAGAATTGAATATTCCAGTAATGCATGATGACCAACACGGAACAGCTATTATTTCATCGGCAGCTTTATTAAATGCTTTGGAATTAGCCAATAAAAAAATTAGTGATGTGAAGTTGGTGGTTTCTGGCGCTGGATCGGCAGCACTGGCTTGTGCTAATTTATATGTATTGTTGGGTATAAATCCAGACAATATTATTATGTTCGATAAAGAAGGAGTGCTTTCTTCTGAAAGAACTGATTTATCTGATTTACAAAAAAGATATTCTAAAGCAAAGCCCAATATCAATTTGCAAGAAGCAATGATGGGTGCCGATGTGTTTTTAGGACTTTCGGCAGGAAATATTCTAACACCTGAAATGTTGTTAGGCATGGCAAACGATCCTATTGTTTTTGCTATGGCAAACCCAATCCCGGAAATCGATTACAGTCTTGCAGTTTCTACGCGTAAAGATATTATCATGGCAACCGGTCGTTCTGATTATCCAAATCAGGTGAATAACGTATTAGGTTTTCCTTATATTTTCCGCGGTGCACTCGATGTTAGAGCTACTAAAATTAACGAGGCTATGAAAATGGCAGCCGTTAAAGCATTGGCATGTTTGGCCAAACAATCGGTACCGGAACAGGTTAATATTGCTTATGGTGAGACTAAATTAAACTTTGGTAGAGATTATATCATTCCAAAACCTTTTGATCCAAGA
>JBDTNG010000152.1:0-5066 GCA_039933895.1 Flavobacterium sp.
GTTTTTTGGAGTGCAACACTATCTTTTTGTTTCTTTTTTTCTATTTCGGAGTAAATCGATTTTACCACGATAGCGTCAAAGACTCGGTTTCTGAAAGCATTGGTTTTATTTTTTAAAATAGTTTCCTTTTCACTTTTTGTATAATCCGATGCTATAATTCCATCTGCCATTTCACTCTGTTTTTCTTCTAAAGCTATTGCGCTCGATGAAACAACCGGGTTTTGGTTTTTCTTTTCGACAAGAATTGTTTTCGTTTCATTGAGAACATTCATTACTTTGGCGGTGTCAATTTGTGAGCTAACAATCACTTTTTCAGAATTGATTTTTGAAGTCTCTTTTTTTACCACAACCTCATTATTTGTTGAAGCGATTTCAGTTGGTTTTAAGAATTGATACCCCAAAGAAACCAAAAGGATAACTGATGCAGCAATGGCAATTTTTTTCCAATTATTGTTTTTGGTTTGTAATTCTTTTTGTTCCAATTTGGCATCAACACGTTGCCAGATTCTTTCCATTCCAGGAAAGTCTTTTTCTTCTGCTTTATGGGCAGCATTCTTTATTTTGTCGAATATTTTATCTTGATTGTCCATGACTATTTCGCTTTTTGGTAATACAAATTGTTTACTAACTCTTTTAGTTTTGTTTTCGAAGCATTCAATTGTGATTTGGATGTACCTTCGGAAATGTGGAGCATTGCCGCAATTTCTTTGTGAGCATAACCTTCGATAACGAAAAGATTAAAAATAGTTTTGCAACCTTCGGGAAGATGATTGAGCAAATTGAGCAAATCTTCCTCTTCGAGCTCTGTTACTTCATCGGTGAAAGGTTGTGAAATGACATTTACATCGTCGAGATACAAATTGAAGTTGTTTTTCTTTTTGAGGGTTGCCAAACAATGATTGACAGTGATTTTTCGGGACCAAGCTTCGAAAGCGCCAAACTCTTTGAGCTGATTGAGTTTTGTAAAAATAGTATAGAAAGCGTCGGCCAAGGCTTCTTCTATTTCTTCTTCTTTCTTTAGGTAGCGCTTGCAAGTGCGGTACAATTTTGGAGCCATTTGCTCATACACCTGACGCTGGGCATCACGGTGCATTTTTTTGCAGTCAGAAATTAAGTTTTCGTTTATCACAATTGTTGTCTTTCTACTAAAGAGGATTAAAAAGAGAAAAAGGTTGGGATGAAGGTAAAATATTTTTTGCGGTTATACTATTTTTCTATTTTTTGATATGGTTTAAATTGCAAATAAATTTCATAAATTAGCAGATGTCCCTAGCCCCGATAGAAGGGAAAATCCTTTTCTTTTTTTCTTTAAAAAAGAAAAGATTGGAATGATAGCGGGATTAAGCTTCTAGAAAAAAAATAAATTAATTTCAGCAAAATATGAATTCTATAGATCCAGAAAATTTTAAAGTTACAGACAAAATTAAATTGTCAAAAATTCCAACGAATTTATTTATTGAAGCAAGTGATGAAGATAAAGAAGACAAGTTGCAAAAGGTTCGGGAGAAATTGAGCAAGTTGCAGGATGTGATGTATGCGCACAATCGGTATGGGGTTTTGATTTGTTTGCAAGGCATGGATACCTCGGGCAAAGACAGCTTGATTCGGGAAGTTTTTAAGGAATTTAATTCTCGTGGAGTGGTGGTGCATAGTTTTAAAACGCCCAATTCTACTGAGTTGGAACACGATTATATCTGGAGACATTATTTGGTTTTGCCGGAGAAAGGGAAGTTTGCTGTTTTTAATAGAACGCATTACGAAAATGTTTTGGTTACCCGAGTGCATCCCGAATATATCCTAAATGAAAACCTGCCTGGGATTGAAAATGTGGCGGATATTACCTCTCAATTTTGGGAAAATCGTATGGAACAAATTAATAATTTTGAACGACATATTTCGCAAAATGGGACGATTGTGATAAAATTTTATCTGCATTTGAGTAAAGAGGAGCAGCGCAAACGCTTATTGAGACGTTTGGAAATTGAAGATCATAACTGGAAATTTTCTTCAGGAGACTTGAAAGAGCGTGAACATTGGGATGAATATATGAAGTACTACGAGGAGGCGATTAATAAAACTTCAACTGAAATTGCACCTTGGTACATTGTTCCTGCAGACGATAAAGAAATGGCTCGCTATATTGTGGCTAAAATTATTTGGGAAGAAATGCAAAAACATACGGATATAAAAGAACCAGAATTAGATGAAAAATCGAAAGCTAATCTAGAGGAATATAAAAAACAGTTGGAAAAGGAGTGAAATGTAAAAATGAATAACAATAAAAAATGCGCTGAATTACAGCGCATTTTTTATGGAGTTTCGAATTTTCACAAATCGAATCCATAGGCCAAACGAACGCCTAATTGTCCAACACCTTTTCCTAGAGTACCATTATTATTCAAACGATCAAAGTCATTATAATGTTCGTATCGTAAAGAAATATCAACGTATTTTGTGGCATAGCCAATACTTGGCGCTAAAAGCAAATAAGTTTTGTTGTAATTATTTGTTACTGCAAAAGCAGCACCCGCTTCTCCCATTATGTAAAATTGGTCATTCCAAACAAAGGCTTTGAAACCTGCTTTGGCTGGAATAAAACCCAAATCGGATCCATCGGATTCGCTAACAAATAAATTTGTAAATCCAGTAGTCAAAGTCAAAGAGTATCTTTTTGTTAAATCATATTGTAATCTGGCATCTGCTCCCAAAGCTAATTTATAGGGATCGTTTAAAGCATATCCGCCACTAAGACCTATTCCCATTTTGAAACCTTGATCGTAATTTTTGAATTCATTTGTTTGTTGAGCTTGAGCATTATTTGCAAATAATAGTGCAATTGCAAACAACATTCCCATTTTAATTTTTCCTGTAGTTTTCATAATTGTTTCAATTTGGTTATTTAATTTTTCTCTTTATGATGATTCATTACATCTTATCATCTGTGGCAAATTTATTGCAGTGCCTATGCTGAAATGTTATAGAATTATTTGAGATTGTTACATAATTTAGGGACAACGAAATATCAATGACAATATCAATTTCAAATTTTAATACTTAAATTTTTAAATCCATTTTTAATCCTAAATAGGTGTTGTATTTTTTTTTATTATTTTTTTTTCATTGCCATTGAATTTTGCCATTGTAATTGCCATTGTCTACCTTTGCCCACTCAAAAAAAACAAAGTGAAATTAGCTACCTATACAAATGAGTTTTCCTATAATTTAAGACTGGCATATCCCGTAATTTTGGGAATGCTGGGACATACTTTGATAGGGATTGTCGACAGTTTTATGGTAGGAAATCTTGGCTCGACTGAGTTGGCAGCAGTTTCTCTAGGGAATAGTTTTATATTCATAGGCTTGTCTATAGGAATTGGTTTTTCAACCGCTATAACCCCTTTAATTGCGGAAGCAGATGCCGAAAAAGACGATTCAAAAATCCGAACTACTTTTCATCATGGCTTGTTGTTATGTACCATTCTAGGGATTTTTGTTTTTCTTTCGATTGTTTTGGCAAAGCCATTGATGCAATTAATGAATCAGCCAGAAGCAGTTGTTTCATTGGCAACTCCTTACATAGATTGGGTTGCTTTTTCGTTGGTTCCAGTAATTATTTTTCAAGGATACAAGCAGTTTGCCGATGGATTGTCTCAAACTAAATATTCGATGTATGCGATATATTTGGCCAATGTAGTTCACGTTTTTTTTAATTATGTGTTGATTTACGGAGTTTGGGGTTTTCCTAAATTAGGAATTCTGGGAGCTGCATTAGGAACTGTAATTTCCAGAATTATGATGGTTGTTTTTATGCATTTCATACTACAAATGCATCCAAAATTTAAGCGATATTTTCAGGATTTTAGTTTTCAAGAAATTCGAAAATCAATATTAAAAAAAATTATTAGTCTAGGATTTCCTTCGGCATTGCAGATGTTGTTTGAGGTGGCTTTGTTTACTTCCGCCATTTGGTTATCGGGTACTTTGGGTAAAAATAGTCAAGCAGCAAATCAAATTGCTTTGACGATGGCTTCGACAACTTTTATGTTTGCCATGGGATTTAGTGTTACCTCTATGATTCGCGTTAGCAATCAAAAAGGGCTAAGAGATTATAAAAAACTAATTGTTGTAGCTCGATCTATTTTCTTGTTGGCCATCATGCTGGAGACTTTCTTTGGTTTGTTTTTTGTGATTTTTCATAATTATTTACCGCATTTATTTCTGAATATGACCGATGCTTCCCAAGCAATAGACAACAAAGAAATCATTGGAATTACGGCAAAATTACTTTTAGTTGCTGCAGTTTTTCAAATTTCAGATGGAATTCAGGTTGTAGTTCTTGGAGCTTTGAGAGGCTTGCAAGATGTAAAAGTGCCCATGTATATTACTTTTGTTGCTTATTGGCTTATTGGATTTCCTACTTCGTTTTATTTAGGTCGACATACTAATTTGGGTTCGATGGGAATTTGGATTGGACTTTTGGCAGGGCTAACAGCTGCCGCTTTATTTTTGTATATTCGCTTTACACGATTAACAAAAAAATTGGCATTGGAAAATAACTGATAAATAAAGTTTTTTCCTAAAAAAATGTAACTTCCAAAACAATCATACGTATAATCGTCGAACAAATTAATTTATAAAAAATGATACTATTAATTATTATTGGGTTTATTTTAATGATTGTGAGCTTCACATTAAAAAGCGATGCAAGAAATCCACTTTTTAAATTTTCGAATATCTTTAAAATCGTAGGTTTTCTTTTGATTGTGTTGGGCGTTTTGTCATCGATGTTCAAACAAATTGATGCTGGAAAAGTAGGAGTAACCTCGCTTTACGGAAGCGTGCAACCCGATGTTTTAGAAAGTGGTTTGCATGTGATAAATCCACTGTTGGATGTTACTGATTTTGATATTCAAACCCAAAATTACACCATGTCTGCAGATCATAACGAAGGAGCACAACAAGGAGATGATGCTATTCGTGTTTTGTCGAATGATGGGCTAGAAGTAGTAATCGATTTGACTGTTTTGTACAAAATTATACCTACAGATGCTCCGAAAATTTTCAAA
>JBDTNG010000153.1:0-6097 GCA_039933895.1 Flavobacterium sp.
TATTTTTGATGAAGTTATGACTGGATTTCGTCTTGCAAAAGGTGGAGCGCAGGAGTTATATAATGTAAAAGCGGATATTGCTTGTTTTGGAAAAGTAATTGGTGGTGGACTGCCAGTTGGTGCCTTTGCTGCACGAAATGAAATTATGAATTACCTGGCACCATTAGGGCCAGTATATCAAGCTGGAACTTTGTCGGGAAATCCTTTGGCAATGGCTGCAGGATTGGCGATGTTAAAAAGTTTGAATGAAGACAAAAGCGTTTTTCAAAGACTTGAGGATAAAACGGCTTATTTAGAAAAAGGGATTGCCAAAGTGCTTTCGGATAATAAAATTGTACATACTATAAACAGAGTCGGCTCTATGATTTCTGTTCATTTTGATGCGAATCCAGTTATTGATTTTAACACGGCTAAAAACGGTGACAATGAAACTTTTAGAAAATTCTTTCATGGATTACTTCAAGAAGGAATTTACATTGCGCCATCAGCATACGAAACCTGGTTTATAACTGATGCTTTAACTTATGATGATTTAGATTTTACCATCAAAGCAATTGATAAAGTTTCAAAAAATTTATAAATAAAAAAAACTCCCTATTCAAATAGGGAGTTTTTTTTGATAAGACACTAAAATTACCTGATTAATTTATCATATAATCCTGGGACAGCTTTAAGATTCTCAACTTGACCTTCACCAAGAGTAGCTTTTAATTTGAAGTCAATCATGGCAGAAATTTGTTGTTTTTCTGCTTCAGTAATGTTTTCTTTTTCTAAATCCTTGTGTTTTTTAAGGAAAAGTTGAAATAAGTCATTGTACATAGTATCGCCACCGTTAGTGTCAATCGCTTTAGTAAGATCAAAAACATTTTGTTTAGCTTTTGATTCTGGGGTTTCTTTTGCAACAGCAGTTTGAGCATTAGTGCTCAAAGAAAATGCAAAAAACATAATGAATATTGCAATAATTTTTTTCATAAGTCGGTTTTATTTAAATAGAATCCAAATCTAAACATTTTTTTTTAAATTATCAAAAATTATTCAGTAACTTGATTATTTCCATCTACTTTGTGTTTTCCTTCCGCTTTATGCATATGGTTTCTTCTTTTTTGATGGCTGTTTTCCCATTTTTCCATTTGCTTATCGTTTAGAATCTTTTTCATTTTTGCTTTCATTTCAATTTGATTGTCCAACCTTTTGTTTTCCATTGCAAATTTTTCGTCAGCAGTTGGTTTTTTTTGAGTTGCTTTTTTTTCTTTCATTTCTGCCATCTTTGCTTCTCTTTTTGAACTTTGATCCGCGATAACCGCTGCCACTTCCTTTTGTTGTGAAGCATTTAAGTCTAAATCGAGTGTCATTTTCTTCAGTCGCAGCTGATTGCGTTGTTCAATAGTTAATTTTTCAGTATTTTCTTTTACTGCTTGTTTTTTTTCTTGCGCAAATGTTAGGGTTGAAAAACCTAAAACCAATGCTAGTGCTAATGCCATCTTTTTCATGATAATTATTTTTTATTTATATCCATAGGACTGTTGAAAAAGAAAAAGGTTTAAAATGCGATTTTAAAAGCTATTTTTTGAGTTTGGTTGTTTTTAAATAAGTAAATTTGCTTCCGTGAAAAAAGTAATCATCATTTTAGCGTTATTCATGCTGTTTAAGCCGGTATTTCCGGTCATTGAATACGTTATCAATTATGATTACATCTCCAAAGTACTCTGTGTGAATAAGGACAAGCCAGCGATGAAATGTAATGGTAAATGTCATTTGATGAAAGAATTAGCCAAAGCTTCGGAAGGAGAAAAATCCAATTCTAATGACAAAAAAAGCACACATTTCGAGTCTGAGATTTTGTTTTTTGAAACAATAAAACCTTTAGTTATAACACAAATTTGCTTTTCTACTGAAGAAAAAATCCACAACAATTATGCTAATTTATATGCTTATTTAGCGCATCATTCTGTTTTTCATCCACCAACTTTCATTTCTTAAAAGTAAAATAAACAAATCTAAATCCATGGAATTTTTCCAATGGGTTATGTTTCTTTTTGGCCTTTGCCAAAGAGCAAATCATACAATATTTAAACTTTAAAAATGAAAAAAATATTCTTTGCCTTATTGGTTTTAGGACAAATATCCTATGGGCAAACTGCAATAAAAAAAGATACAGCAAACATAAAACAACTTGACGATATTGTGGTTACCGCTACTCGAACTGCTTCTTCCAAAAGAGAAGTTCCTGTTGCAATTTCTAAGATTTCGCAAAAAGTTATCAATGAAGCCAAAGCCACTGCTGTTTACGAAATCATCAACAAAACACCAGGAGTTTTAATGGTTAATTTGGGGAACGAACAGCACATGATGGCCATTCGTCAGCCCATGACAACAAATGCTTATTATTTGTACTTGGAAGATGGCTTGCCTATTCGTCCTATGGGGGTTTTCAATCACAATGCGCTTCTCGAAATCAACCAATTCAACTTGCAAAGTATCGAAGTGGTAAAAGGTCCTGTTTCATCCTTGTACGGACCGGAAGCTGTCGGTGGAGCAGTAAATTTAATTTCTATAAAACCGCCATCAGATCCGGAATTGAAATTAGGAATTCAAGCTGATCAATTTGGATATAGAAGATTTCAGGCTGCCGGTGGCACAACGATCGGAAAAGTAGGTTTTCATGTGGCTGGATTGTCAAGCTTACAGCAAAATTCCTGGATGACTTTTTCGGATTACAATAAAGACAATCTTAATGGGAGGATCGATTATAATATCAATGCCAAAACCAGATTAATCGGTACAATTTTCTACGGGCAATATTATTCGGATATGAGCGGAAGTGTTAATGAAGCTGATTTTTACAATCGAACATATAAAAGTACTACCGATTTCACATACCGAAAATCAGAAGCGATGCGAAGTAAGATTTCTTTCGAAAAAGATTGGAATTCAACCGCACAATCATCATTGACGGCTTTCATCAGAAACAATAAATTGGGTCAGAATCCTTCATACGGAATTCGCTGGACATCTGGGCAAACTGTGGCCAAAGGGGAGATCAATTCGAATAATTTTAAAAGTTATGGTGTTATTGGTCAACACAATCAATCGTTTCGTTTTCTGAATATGTCATTAGTTGCCGGTGGAATTTTTGATTATTCTCCAGTGAATTATAACGCATATCAAATTGATTTGAAAGCCAATTTAAATCCGGGTGGACAAACCGTAAGTAATTATGAAATAATCTCTGAACGTCCTGATATTCGCCTGTCCGATTATGAAGCGAAAATCTACAACAAAGCTGGTTTTTTACAATTGAGTTTCAAGCCATTGTCAAATTTAATTATCACTGGCGGAGCTCGTTATGACAATATGAGTTTGGACTACACTAATAATATTGACAAGTCTGATGGAAAAAAAATGTACGATCAGTTTACGTTTAAATCGGGAGCAAATTACAACCCATTAACTTTTGCCGGATTTTACGCCAATTACTCACAAGGATTTTCGCCTCCAGGATTAACGTCTATTTTTAAAGCAAAACCAGGAACTGGTGGAAGCAATGGAATTGCAGCAGCGTTTTACTATAATTTGGAACCTGCAAAATTTAATAATTATGAGGTAGGAGGTTGGTTGAGTTTCTTTCAAAAGAAATTAAATATCGAATACACGCTTTATTACATGGAAGGGAAAAATGAGTTACTCAATATTCGTCAGCCTGATAATTCAACCGATTATCAGTCGGCAGGAAAAACACGCCATAAAGGAATTGAATTTGCGATTAATTATTCTCCAAGTGAGCAATTTAAAATGAGATTGGGAGGCACAACAGCGCAACATACTTTTATTGATTTCAAATTGTCTGACAAACCCTCAGATCCGGTTAAATCATTGAACGGATTTGAAATGCCTTCAGCACCAAAATGGACAGGAAATTCGGAAGTGAGTTATTATCCAAAATGGTTGCCAAATTTGAGAACTTCTGTCGAATGGCAGTTGGTTTCGAGTTGGTATCAAGATCAGATAAATACCGTAAAATACGATGGTTATAACATTTTTAACGCCAGAATAGGGTACAAATGGAATAGTATCGAAATCTACACCAATGTGATGAATATAACAGATAAATTGTATGCTTACAATGTGACTCGAGGCAATACGGCGAACGCTGCGCCAAGTTATACAGCTGCGGCTCCTCGTACCTTTGTTTTTGGATTGCAATACAGTCTTTCGCTAAAAAAGTAAAGCCAAAATACTTTAAGAATTTAGCATAAAAAAAGGGAGTTCAATTGAACTCCCTTTTTTAGTATATAATGGCGGATTATTCTTTATTTTACTTCCAAAAATAATCCTTCTTCAGTTTTGGTTACTTTCATAAAACCTTTTGAAGTCAGAGATTTAATGGTGTTGTCCCATTTTTTTCCGCTAAAACCGGTTTTTTCTTTTATTACATTTAAAGCAATCATTTCTCCTTCGGTTACTAATGAATATACATCCAATTCATCAGTTGACATTTCAGGTGCTTTTTTCTCCGGACGCATTTGTGGAAAGAACAATACTTCCTGAATCGAAGCATTGTTTGTTAAAAACATGATTAAACGATCCATTCCAATTCCTAAACCAGAAGTTGGAGGCATTCCATATTCTAAAGCACGTAAGAAATCTTCATCGATAATACCAGTTGCTTCGTCATCACCTTTGGCCGCAAGAGCCATTTGCGCTTCAAAACGTTCGCGTTGGTCAATTGGGTCATTCAATTCCGAATAAGCGTTGGCAATTTCTTTTCCACAAACCATTAATTCAAAACGTTCTGTCAATTCCGGATTGTCACGGTGTGATTTACACAATGGCGACATTTCTTTCGGATAATCGGTAATGAATGTTGGCTGGATAAAGTTTCCTTCGCATTTCGCTCCAAAAATTTCATCAATTAATTTTCCTTTACCCATGGTTTCATTCACTTCAATGCCCATACCTCTCGCAGCGTCAAATAATTCCGCTTCACTTTTTCCTGAGATATCAAAACCAGTAAAATTTTTAATAGCATCGGTCATGGTTACACGAGCGTAAGGCGCTTTAAAACTTACTTTATGTTCGCCAAAAATAGCTTCAGAAGTTCCGTTCACTTGATTGGCACAATAGTCTAATAAATTTTCGGTAAATTCCATCATCCAGTTGTAGTCTTTGTAAGCTACATAAATTTCCATGGCTGTAAATTCCGGATTGTGGGTTCTATCCATTCCTTCGTTACGGAAGTTTTTCGAGAATTCGTACACCCCATCAAAACCACCAACGATCAATCTTTTCAGATACAATTCGTTCGCAATTCTCATGTACAATGGAATGTCTAAACTGTTGTGGTGTGTGATAAACGGACGAGCCGCAGCTCCACCAGGAATCGATTGCAAAACAGGTGTTTCCACTTCCATGTAACCAGCTTCGTTAAAGAAAGTACGCATGGCAGTGAACAATTTTGTTCTTTTCATGAAAACCTCTTTCACTTGCGGGTTCACCACTAAGTCTACATAACGCATACGGTAACGCAATTCAGGATCTGTAAACTCGTCGTATATATTTCCTTCTTTATCGGATTTGGGCAAAGGTAGTGGGCGTAATGTTTTACTCAAAAAAGTAAAATTAGACACACGAATGCATTTTTCTCCCACTTGAGTAGTGAATAATTCACCTTCAACACCTATAAAATCTCCTAAATCGGTTAATTTTTTAAATACTGTATTGTATAATGTTTTGTCATCGCCTTCGCAAATGACATCACGGTTAAAATAAGCCTGAATTCTGCCTTCGCTGTCTTGAAGTTCGACAAAAGAAGCTTTTCCTTGGTCACGAATACTCATCAAACGTCCTGCTACAATAACTTTCTTACCTTCTTCAAAAGCGTCCTTTATCTGTTTCGACGTGTGGTTCACGGGAAACAAATTTGCTGGATACGGATTGATGTCAAGTTCTCTCAACTTGCTCAATTTCTCTCTTCTGATGATTTCTTGTTCTGAAAGTTGCATAATAATGATTTATTTTAAGCGTGCAAAGATAGTTATAATTTGAAAATGAGCCAATTTGAAAATTTTAAAATGATTTTAATTTTTTTGAAGCGAAT